>WRAL01000007.1 GCA_009780285.1 Treponema sp. | reverse complement strand
GAAAAGCGGCCTTTCTTCCAAGATGCCCACCGCGTATGCCCTGCGACCGGCGGGCGCACTGCCGCGAGAGGGCATTCGCGCAGCGCCATGACCGAGCGTGGCAGCGCGCCCGCCGGCCGCAGGGGGCCAGCGATCAAAGGCCCCTAGATCCGAAAGGCCGCGAGGCCCAGCATTGCGCTTTTACCTCCAGCGTGATACAATACGTCCATATGTTCAAAGTTCTGAAATATCTAAGGCCGTACTGGAAAAGCGTCGTTGTCGTGATGTGCCTGCTTCTGTTGCAGGCGATGTCGGAGCTGCTTTTGCCGACCTTGATGTCGGACATTGTAAACGAGGGCGTCGTCAAGGGCATTGTTTCCGGCGAGCCTCAAACGGGCTTTATCCTTAGGGTTGGCGCCTTAATGCTGACTATAGCCCTTGTCGCCGGCGGCGCGTCCATGTGCGCCATGTACCTGGCCCCCCGCGCCTCCGCGGCAGCCGCGCGCGACCTTCGCAGGGCGCTTTTCGTCAAGGTCGAGTCTTTTTCCCAAAACGAGTTCGACAAGTTTTCCTCGGCCTCGCTTATAACCCGCTGCACCAACGACGTCGCCCAAGTTCAGGCGCTCATGAACGTCGCCGCGCGAATGCTCGTCTACGCGCCCATTTTGGGCATAGGCGGAATCGTCATGGCGATGTCGCGCGCCATTTCCATGTCCTGGATCATCGCCCTTGCCGTAACGATTCTTATCGGAATGATAATCCTTATCACCTCGATCGTGGCGCCAATGTTCAAGGTGATGCAAAAGCTCGTCGACAAGCTCAACCTGGTCTCGCGCGAGATTCTGCACGGGCTTATGGTAATACGCGCCTTCGGGGCGCAGAAGCACGAAATGTCGCGCTTCGACGCGGTGAACAAGGATTTGCGCGGCGTCGGGCTGCGCGCGGTAAGAATAATGGCGCTCGTGGGGCCGGCGATTTCTATTGTCCAGGTGGGCGCGCAGCTGCTCGTTATCTGGGTGGGCGCGCACAGAATCGCCGCCGGAACGCTTCAGATTGGCGACATGATAGCCTTCATGCAGTACGCGATACAGGTGATTTTCGCCTTCATGCTCGTTTCGATGGTGATGATGATGATCCCCCGCGCGGCGGTTTCGGCGGCGCGCATCAACGAAGTGCTTCAAACCAAGCCGGAAATCGTGGACCCGGAACAGCCGATACAGGCGGCGCAGGGAGCCGAGGGCGCGAAGGTGGTTTTTAACGACGTGCGCTTTCGCTATCCCGGCGCCGAGGCGGACGCGATTTCCGGCGTCAGCTTTACCGCGCTTCCGGGGCAAACCACGGCGATTATCGGCCCGACCGGCGCCGGAAAATCGACCATCGCCCAGCTCCTGTTGCGCTTTTACGACGTAACCTCCGGCAGCATCGAGGTCGGCGGCGCGGACCTTCGCAAGCTGAGCCAGATCGACCTGCGCGACAAAATCGGCTACGTCCCCCAAAAAGGCCAGCTCCTCGCCGGAACGATAGCCTCGAACATCCGCTACGGAAAGCCGGAAGCGAGCGACGACGAGGTTTTGGAAGCGGCCACCGTCGCGCAGGCGATGGAATTTATAGAAGAAAAAGAAGGCCGCTTCGAATCGGAAATCATGCAGGGCGGCAGCAACGTTTCGGGCGGCCAGAAACAGCGGCTTTCCATCGCTCGCGCCCTTGCGAAAAAGGCCGACATCCTGGTCTTCGACGACAGCTTTTCCGCGCTGGACTTCAAAACCGACGCGCAGCTGCGCAAGGCCCTCAAGCTCAACTCCGCGCAGGCCACCGTAATCGTGATCGCCCAGCGCGTGGGCACGATCATGGGCGCCGACCAGATCCTCGTCTTTGACGAAGGCCAAATCGTCGGCCGCGGCACCCACGAGCAGCTTCTGGAAACCTGCCCCGCGTACAACGAAATCGCGCAGTCGCAGGGCGCCGTGGGCGCTGGCTAAGGCTCGGGAGCTAAAGCTCTCGAGCCAAAGCTCTCGAGCTAAAGCTCGGCCATTATCATCGTCATCATCCCGGCGTCCTCGTGGTCGATGATGTGGCAATGCATCATCCACATGCCCGGATTGTCAAAGCGTATCGCGATGTCCACGTACTCGCCGGGGTTCACCTCTATCGTGTCCAGCCAAATTTCCGTGGGCGGCGGCGCGCCGTTTACCGAAACGACCAGGAAATGCTCGCCGTGGATGTGCATGGGATGCGGTATCGCCATCATCATCATGTCCATGTTGATAAAGCGCAGCTTGTAGACCTCGCCGACGCGCAGATGGGTGTGGGTAACGTTGGGGAAAACCTCCCCGTTAATCGCCCATTCCATTCCCATCCCGCGCATGCCCATTTGCATACTCAGCGCGTAGTGGAAATCCACGGGCCGGCTTTCGATGCCGGGAAAAGCCTTGGATTCAGGCGCAACGAAAGGGGATGTCATTTCCGCGCCGGCGCCGGTGTAAACCACCGGGATTTTCATTCCCATGTCGCGCTCGTTGGCGATAAAGTAAACGCCGCCGTCGTAAATGCCTTTCAGCTCGACATCGACCCTTTGGCCGGGAAAAATCGTTACGCTGGAGCGAACGTAGGGCTCCAGAATTGGATGCCCGTCCAAATGGGTAACGCGAAAGTCATGGCCCGGCAGGGAAAGAGTGTGCCACTGCGCCGTCGAAGCGTTGATAAAGCGCAGCTTTACGATCTCGCCGCGCTTTAGTTCGATAGGATAAATGTCGGAGCCGGTTCTTTTGTTTACGGTTTCGACATTGCCGAAAACCTCCATGCCGCCGGTGCCGTAGCGGTCGTCAATCGCGCCGGTCGGGGAAAGCGCCCAGTCGTCCAGCGCAAGGACGTAATCGCCTGCGTACAGCGCGTCGTAGGCCTCTTTTACGATAAACGGGGCGTACAGGCCGCTGTTCATCTGCGGCAAGAGCGGGCGCGTGTGCGGATGATACCAATGGGTGCCGGCCTGGTCGAGGCTAAAGGCAAAAGCGGCGCTTTCCCCGGGCGCCATCGGGCTGAACGGCCCGTCCTGATCGTTAGTGACTTTCAGCCCGTGCCAATGAACCGTCGTCGCTTCGTCTATATTATTGAAGACATTGAAGCTAAGGCTCGCGTTCCGTTCGACGATTACCGCGCCGCCCGGAAGCCCGGTGCTGTAATGGTTCATTCGCGTTGTCAGGCCGGGAATGATCGCGGCGCTCGTGGGCTCGATAACTATGTCGTAATGCGTTTTTGGCTGAATCGTCAGAATGTTGTAGGGGTTGTACGAGGGGTCGCCGATCTCGCCGGCCGGCAGCTGAAACGGCGCGCCTTGCCCTCGCGAGAAAGGCATTCTCATACATGCCGCAAAACCAAGCGGCAAAAGGGCCGCCGCCAAGAGAATAATCGCTTTTTTCATAAATGCCTCCTGAGCGCTAAGGCTCCTGCCGCTGATTATAGCGCGCCGATGTGGAGAAAACATGAAGATTGGACTTGTTCGTCAACTGAAGCTTCCGAACAAATCTATTTACGATTAAAAGAAAATCCGGGCTGATTGATCGAGAAGCGGCGCTCGATTGCGCCTTTCCGCGAATCGTGGTACCCTGTAGGCATGGCGGAAAGAACGGAAAAAAGAGAAGAACAGCGCGGGATCCGGCCCGGACAGCGCGGCGGTTTTGGCCAGCCCGGGCGCCCGGCGGAAAAGGCCAAGGACTTCAAAGGCTCGATGCGACAGTTTTTGTCCTACCTTGGGCCGGAAAAAGCGGTGATCATTTTTGTCTGCATAGTCGCGGCCGGCGCCTCGACTATCGCGGTGCTTGCCCCGAGGATCCTCGGCGGCGCCACGGACGAAATTTTTAGCGGGATCATGCTCGCGATGAACGGCGCCGGGGGAATAGCCTTTGACCGCGTCGGCGCGATCCTCCTGCAATTGGTGGCGATCCAGTCGGTCAGCATCTTGCTCAGTTACGCGCAGGGCTTTATTATGGCCGGCGTGAGCATGCGCGTTACCTACAGGATGCGCGAGCAGATGAGCGCGAAAATACACAAGCTTCCCCTGCAAAGTTTTGACAAAACCACTCATGGCGACGTTCTTTCAAGAATTACCAATGATGTTGACACTATTAGCAATACTTTGCACTCGGGAATTTCGCAAATCATTATGAGCGCGGCGGCGCTTGTCGGCATTATTGTTATGATGCTGATGATAAGCCCGCTTCTGACGCTCGTCGCTATGATCATTTTGCCCATGTCGTCGATTGTAATTACGGCGATAATAAAAAAATCGCAAAAGCATTTTAGGGCGCAGCAAAAAAGTTTGGGCAGTCTTAACGGCCACATCGAGGAAATGTTCTCGAACCACGCCGTGGTAAAGGCCTTTAACGGCGAGCGCGCCTCCATCGAAGCCTTCGACGTTCACAACAAGGAGCTTTATAAGGCCGGCTGGAAAGCGCAGTTCCTTTCCGGCCTGTCGATGCCCATTGTCGGAATTATTAGCAACTTTGGCTATGTCGCGGTGGTTTTTACCGGCGGGCTTTTGGCGATGGGCGGCGCGATTACCATTGGCGGCATTCAGGCCTTTATCCAGTACACGCGCCAATTTGGCTGGCCCGTGGCGCAGCTTGCCGGCGCGGCGGGAATGCTTCAGCAGACGGCGGCGGCGGCCGAGCGCGTCTTCGCCTTTTTAAACGAAAAGGAAGAGCCGGCGGAAGCGCGAAAGGACGGGCCGGCGGCTCGCGCCCAGGGCCAGGTAACCTTCGAGGCGGCGCGCTTTGGCTATGATCCGGAAGCGCCGGTGATAAAGAATTTCAGCGCCCGCGTCGAGCCGGGGCAAAAAATCGCGATTGTGGGGCGCACCGGCGCTGGCAAGACGACCATCGTCAAACTGCTTATGCGTTTTTACGACCTTGATTCCGGCAAGATCCTTTTGGACGGCATGGACGCCCGCAGTTACGCGCGCGACGATCTGCGCTCGCACTTTGGCATGGTTTTGCAGGACACCTGGCTTTTTAGCGGAAGCATCGCCGACAATATTCGCTACGGCAAGCTCGGCGCAAGCGACGAGGAAGTCGTGAACGCGGCAAAGTCCGCCCAGGCCGACCACTTTATACGGGTAATGCCGGACGGCTATCAAATGACGATTAACGAGGAAGCCGACAATATTTCCGCCGGGCAAAAACAGCTTTTAACGATAGCGCGAACTATTTTGGCCGACCCCGACATCCTTATCCTTGACGAGGCGACAAGCAACGTTGACACGCGCACGGAAGTTTTAATCCAGCGCGCCATGGACAACCTGATGAAAGGCCGCACTAGTTTTGTAATCGCGCACAGGCTTTCGACGATACGCAGCGCGGATTTAATCCTGGTAATGGAAAACGGCGACATCATCGAACAGGGCGCGCACGAGCAATTGCTTGCCAAGGGCGGCGCCTACGCCACGCTTTACAACAGCCAGTTCGACGTGGACAGCAACGCATAGCCGCTAACTAGCGCCGCGCGAAAACGCGGCGCTAGCCTTCGCCCCTTTCCACGATTTTTTTTCCCAGTTTCATAAGCGCTTTTTTCAGGGCCGGGTTTTTAATGCCTTCGTAGGCGGCGCTTTCGATCTCCTGGGCGTTTTCCCTTGGCGCTTTCGTTTCGGCCTCGTTTTCGCCCTGCTTTTGCTCGCTTGGGCCTTCAGGGACAAAGCCTTGGCGACAAAGCATTACGCAAAGGCCGGTAATTTCCATTTCCGGGAATCGATAGCGAAAATCATGCAGGAGCTTTCGTTCCTTGGTTTGAAGTATTTGCTTCCAGCCCGGATGATCCACCTCTATCCACACAAGCCCTTTTTCAAGGCTTTTAATGCGGGAATGCGCCGAGGCGGAAGGAACGCCGTTTTTTTCAAGCAGATCGTCCCAGCATGAAAAAAACTTTGAATAGGCTTGAGTTTTTTCAACGATGTTTTTTTCAAAAATAGCGGCAAGCGCGTCCCCAAACTTTCTCATTTCGCTACAAGCTCCAAGCTCCCATCACACACATTATAAACTATGGTGTCGTCGCTTTGGTACTGCCGAAAAGGCTCTTCCGGCAAGAAAGTAAAAAAAGCCTGGCTGTAATCCGGCAGCGCGGAAAAAAACCGATGGCGCTTTTCCCCGTCCATTTCCAAAAGCACGTCGTCCAGCAAAAGCACCGGCTTTTTTCCCGTTGTCCGGGAAAACATGCGGGCCTGCGAAACGCGCAAAAGCAGGGCCAAAAGCCTGCGCTGGCCGGTGGATGCGTTCGCCACGAAATCCTCGCCGTCGATGGCAAAGGAATAACGGTCCCTGTGCGGCCCGCTTAAGGAAATGCCGGCAGCCATTTCAACCGGGCGCTTGGAGGCAAGCTGTTTAAGCGCTGCCGTTTCGTCCGCGCTTTTCCAAGAAGGCGCGTACTTTACGCCAATGCCCGCGATGCCGGAAACCTCGCTGTAAAGCGGCTGGAAAATCTCCGAAAAAAGCGCGCAAGCGGTTTCCCTTTTTTCCATCAAGCGCGTTCCGTAAAAAGAGCATTGATGGTCCAGCGCGTCCAAAATGGCATCGATATTTTCCGTAAGTTTTTGCTTTAAATTGTCGCGCAGAATGGCGTTGCGCGATTTAACTGCCTTTTTGTAACGGCGCAGATCGTCCAGGTAAACCGGATCGTACAGGCTTAGAACCTGGTCGAAAAACCAGCGTCTTTGTTCCGGGCTTCCGTTTACAAAGTTCATATCCTCATGGCAAAAAACAATGCAGGGAACAACCGAAAGAAGCTCTTTCCTGTCCTCAGATTTTTTGCCGTTTATAAAGACCGTTTTTTTTTCTTTTTCTATTTTTACTAAAACATCGCCGCTTTCCGTTTCGTTAAATTTATTTTCTACTAATTTTATTTCAACGGAAAAGTTTTTTTCGTTCGTATTTGCAAGATTTACGTCCTTCGCTCCTCTAAAAGAGGAAGCGTAGGCGCAAAAATAAAGGGCTTCGATAAAATTGGTTTTTCCCTGCCCGTTTTTCCCCACAAGAAAAACATTCTTTGCGCAAACATTCACCGCGACGTCCGCAAGATTGCGAAACGCCGCGGTGCGCAGGGAAGAAATTATCACGGGCTAGGACTGCATGGGCATTACAATATGGAAAAAGTCCGCTTCGGGGACAGGCAAAATCGTAATGGCCTTACTGGGATTGGTAAAACGAATGCACATCTCGTCCACTCCTATCGCCTTGAAAGGTTCCTCCAGGTAGCGGTAGTTAAGCGCAAGGGAAATCTCTTCCCCATCGTAATTGCAGGGAATTTCCTCTTTCGCGTCCCCGATCTCGCCTTCCTCGCAATAAATCTTTACGACTCCCTGACTCAGGCCAATATAAATGCGGTTCGATTTTTGCTCGACAAGAAGTGAAACGCGTTTAAGCGCGTCGATCATTTCCTTGCGGTTTATTTCAAAGCTATTTTCCTGTTTTTCAGGAATAACCTTGCGGATGTTGGGGAACTGGCCTTCGATAAGCACCGAGGAAAGATTGTACGATCCAAACCTGATAAAAATGGTTTTGCTCGTAACGGCTATCTCAACGTTTCCCTCGTCGCCCGATCTCTTCAATATGACGTTCAAAATCTTAGGCGGAATAATAATCCCGGTAAAATCCTCTATTGGCGGCGCGTTCTTGCTGGCATAGGCAAGGCGGCGTCCGTCGGTGGCCACCATCACAAGCTTGCCTTCGGTCTTTTCAAAGAAAACGCCGTTCATGAAAAAGCGCGTTTCGTCGTCGGAAACGGCGAAAATCGTCTGGCTTACCATTTCCTTGAAATCCTTTATGGGAAATTCAAAGTAATCCACGCCGGCCACCGGAAAGTCCGGAAATTTATCCGAGGCCATGCTTCTCAGCTGGAAATTGACCTTTTTGACCGAGGTCTTTATCTTTACCTTGCTGTCGCTTTCGTTGTAGTCGAACTCCATCTCGCCTTCCGGAACGGAGCTGAGAATGCCCAGGAATTTATCCCCGAAAACGGTGGCCGGCCCGGGCTCGATAACGGTTACGGGAACTTTCGTTTGAAAGTTTACCTTTAGATCGGTGGCCTTTATCGTCAGGCTGTCGTCCTGAGCCTCGAGGTAAATGTTCGACAGTATGGAAATCACGTTTTTCGAGGCGATTATCTCCTGCGCGATGGATATTTCCTTGAGGAGCACGTTTCTCTCGCATACAAACTTCATAGTTCTCTCCTTTTTATTATTATATAATGATCTATATAATAATAAGAGTAGTAATAGGGCGCTGGAAAAGTGGAAAGCCAGCATAATTCCTTGCCCTGCATAGAGTTACCTTTACCAAATCCTGGGCAAAAGTATCCACGTTTTTAACAGTTTGCACAAGCCCCCCGTTTTTGAACAGCTTGCGCGGAGCCTTTGAACAGGTTTATAGCTTGGCGGCCATATCTTTTACCTGCCTTTTTAGGTTTTCGATGGTCGAATCCAGGGTCGCGTCCGTTACGAACCGCGCTCGGATTTTTTCGAACGAATACAGCACCGTGGCGTGATCCCGGCCGCCAAAGGCCTCGCCTATCTCCGTGCTGGAATACTCGGTCATCTCGCGGCATATATACATCGCCAGCTGCCTTGGGTACACGATGTTCTGGTTGCGCTTTTTTCCTTTTAGGTCGTTCACGCTTACGGAAAAATGGGTGGAAACCACTTTTTGTATCGTATCTATGGAAAGATTTGTCTGTTTGGTGGTGGAAAGAGCGTCCTTGAGGGTCTTCTGGGCGATTTCCAGCGTCGCTTTTTTGCCCATAAGCTCGGTGTAGGCTATCACCGTTTTAAGCGCGCCTAAGAGATCCCTTACGTTCGAGGATATTTTCTTGCTGATGAAGTCGATCACGTCGTCCGATATTTCCACGCCGCGGATTTTGGCCGTCGCCCGAAGAATGGCCATGCGCATCTCGTAGCGCGGCGGAAGCAAGTCGACCTTAAGGCCCTGATCGAAGCGGGAAAGAAGGCGCGACTCGAATTTTTTAAGATCCGAGGGCGGGCGATCGCAGGTAAAGACTATTTGCTTTTTCGCTTGAAGCACGGCGTTGAAGGTATGAAAAAGCTCCTCCTGAACGCCGGGCTTGTCGGCGAAAAACTGCACGTCGTCTATCATCAGCACGTCGCCGCGGCGGAATTTGTTCTTGAAAGGGCTGGTCTTGTTTTCGCGCACGGCTTCGACGTACTCGTTCAGAAAGTCCTCGGATGTGATATACGTAACCTTTTTGTCGGAATTTTCATGAAGGAAGTTTCCTATGGCCTGCATCAGGTGCGTTTTTCCCAGCCCGACGCCGCCGTATATAAAGAAGGGATTGTAATTGGTGCCAGGGTTTTTGCTTATCGCTTTGGCCGCGTTGAAGGCGAAGTTGTTGTTTTCGCCGCTTACGTAGCGCTCGAAGGTATAGTCGTCTCGCAGATGCGGATGCTGGCCCCTTTTCGGAGCCGCGCTTTCTTCCTTTAAGGCGGCCTGTTCCGTCCTGGGAGCCGCCTCGCGCGACGAATCGGCCTGCTCCGTTTCGTTTGAAGCCTGCTCGGCCTTTTTGGCGCCCTTTTTCGCCGGGACTTCAAGCTCCAGCGATATTTCCCTGCCGGAAATCTCCCTCAGCTTCGCGGCGATGCTGGACAGGTACTTTTTTTTGACCCTTTCGCGATGAAAGGCGGAGGGAAAGCCCGCGCTAAGTTTTTTTTCGTCAAAGGCCAGATATTCCGCGGCGGAAAACCATTCGTTGAATTCCGAGTCGCCCAATTCCGCCTTTAATTTGTCCAGAACCGCGTTCCAGAGACTTTCTCCGCCAGATTCAGCCATTTTGCCCTCTACCTACAACAATCCACAAGTTATTAACAGGCGCTGATCAAGAGCCAACGCCCCAATTCCCCAGAATATGCCTGCTGAGAGCCTTTTTTTAGGGCCTTTTCCCTGCGGATTTTACGCAAAGTCGGTTAATAAGCCAAATTTGCCTGAAAAAGACGGCATTTCCAGCGTTTCCCGGCCCCTTTCCGCTCAACTTCACCGTGGTTTTCACATTTACTAATGAGTTATCCACACGTTATGCACAAGCCGCGTTGGCCTTCCAGCACCGTTACAGGGTAGCGCTTCTTCGCGGAAATAGCAATACCCCGGCTTGCGGTTCGGAATCGTTTTTTTGAGCGAAAAGGGCGTCCGGGAAGCGGGGACCTGCCTGTATTTATGCGTTATATTAAGCAAAAAGAAATTATTCAGCGGCAATCTGCGGGAAAAAGGCCGTAAAGAAGGCCCGGCGCTGGCCTGCCGATGTATTGGCTGTCGCTATAGGGCGACGAAAAAACTTGACGGCCCGATCTGGGGCGCGGAAAAACAAGTTTTCGCGCGCCGCTTGACATTTTCCGCCGATGGGGATAGGCTTTTAATATGGAAGCCATCGAGCATTCAACGAGCACAGCTAGGCGCCTTGCCGACTCCGGCCACGCGCCACGCGCCACGCGCCACGTGATTATACCAGGTATCTTACACTTCGTCAACTAACTACCAGCAGGGTAAAAACACAACCAAAGGGCGGTATCCCCCGCCGAGGCTGGAAGCCGAGGTTCCCCTCCGGCATCCGCCGCAATTTTCCCAATTTGATGCAGCGCCGAAAGGCTTTTGCATATCCTCGCGTCGCGGGGAGGCCCGAAAGGGCGGCCATGTCTTGAGGCGCGTGGCCGCCCCAAGGAAGCGGCCCGCGCCGGCGCGCGAAATCGCGCGCGGAGGTTTGTATGAAGAGAAAAATCGGTATCATTGCGCTGGCGGCGCTCGTCGCCATTGGCGCCACGGCTTGTCATCCTGCTCCTGATCCCAATGTTGTGATTGACTTCACCAGCTACAACGCTGACGCTGGGTTCTACGTGGACAACCTCACGACTCATAGGCTCATCGCTTACAAAGGAAGCCTGCACAGCTCAAACCTGCTGGGCGGCATTCCGGCCGGAGCTGAGTACCACGGGATCAAAAGAGCCCCCGCCTTCTTCGACAGAACGCATGCTTTCCCCGTGATCCTCATCACCGAGGAGCAGTATAATGCGAATAAGGATAACCTTAGGGCGCTGGATCAGACACCCTTCACCCGAATTTTTGTATTTTACAACCATGGAAACGAGCAAGGTAACCCGGCTCGTTATGCGATAAGCGGAAAGCTGGGTGGCCGGCATAGGCTTACTATCGAGAACAACACAGGTCTTGACGTGGAGATACGGATTGACGGTCCAGAGGCAGAGACCCTCGGCTATGCTCCACGGCAGATGCTTGTAACCCACCTTAACCTCAACGATGGGGACGTAAACATCTTTCCAGTATTCAGGTTCTACAATCCTGTGCGTGGCGTGGTAAGCGCGATCTATCCTAAGATGTTCGATGGGACTGCCTGGTACTTTCCCTTTGCCGCATCTGGGGCAACCCCGACGCACTTTGCCCTCAATGTGAGGGATGCCCTGGATGCCGTGCCAGACAGAACAATCGGGGCCGCCTGGATCGTCTTTAGGAACCAGTCGGCGACCGCCGTTGGCATAGCGAAGGGTGGTACTCTGATAACGGATACCCTTGGGTTTAATTACATCGGTACCGTCTCTCCCAACAACCAGCGGGTTATCGTAGTCAATATGGCGTCGATTGGAGACTATGTCTTCGCTGAAAAAGTGACCGAGGGTGGCTATCAGGTAGGGCCTGCGGCTAACCGGGTGGACGTGGTTGATGCGGCGGGCAATACTACGTTTGAACTGGAAACCGACATGCAATACGTGGTAAACATTACTGGAAATTTCCTGCAGGGAACGTTAAAAGCCGTCATAGACCTTGCTGGGGCAACTCCAGTAACAATTGAGGATTTGTTGGCGGAAAACTAATGGAAGTGGGCCATCAAAACACGATGGCCCGCTTCCTTTTCCAATTCTGCGTAGCGAAGCTACCATAATCCAAGGGGAACCGCCAGCTTCATTGTTTGGCCGGCGGTTCCTTAAGGTAGCGGCAACAAATGGAGGATGCTAATGAAAATACTGTCAGCCATAATGCTAGCTGTACTATTTCTCATATCATGCCAGGTTTTAGCTGACGACGATCTAAATAATAATAGCACACTTATCAAAGTAACTGAGCCGAACATCGTGTTTGACAATAGAGACAACCAATTCATGGTCGATGTGTACACTTCCCCAGAGCGACTTTCTCACCAAAAGCTTGCAAGCGTTGACGGAAAACAGCGATCGGGGAAGATAGAATTCCAGCCCCAGCCGCAGGGTTTTCTTTTTTACCCAAGGTATTATTTCACTGTGGAAGATATGGTCTTTTTCTACGATGCTGAAAGTGTTCAATATATCATTCCAGACGCAGGGACGACGACGATTCCTTTAATTCCGCTTTTGGAAAGTGTGGACGAGAATAAGCCCTTGAGTAGTGCTATTTATTTTTCCATAAGAAATAGCGGCACTTCGCTATTGAGGCTTGCAAGCGATAATATCGTTATTAACCCAATGGATGGAAAGGAAGGAGTAAATCCTGGAACGGCAGCGATATTCAAGGATGCGGCGATTAGCCCAGGAAGCACCGACCGTTACCGTCTTTTTTCTGTAGCTGGCAGCATCCCCCTTCCTTCGGATTTGATCTTGGCAGGTGGGCATATATACTTTCTGGAATATAATGGCTCCGCAGTGAATCTCGAATGTGCCCCCGTGCCCATCAGCCTTAACAGTGTGGGACAATCGCAAAATCGGGTGAGTATCCCTGGCGTAGATCTGGTCGCAAAGCTGGAATGGTTTTCCGCACATGCTCAAAGTGGCAGGAGTTACTTTATCGAGGTTACCAAAAACGAAAGTATCGCCCCGCATACCTTCTACTTAAATGGAAGAAACAATATAACTTTGATTCTTACCGGCAACGACGACCAAAATGTTATCGAACCCACATCCAATGGAAGCCTGTTTACCCTTGGCACGGGGCTTTCCTTGGTTATAGACGGAAACATCACCCTGCGAGGGAGAAATGCTAATAATGCCGCTCTGGTGCAGGTCAACGCGAGCACGGCCTTTACCATGAATCAGGGGGCAATAATCTCTGGCAATACGAATTCGGGTGGTTCAGGTGGAGGAGTGAACCTTAGCTCAGGCGGTACGTTTACTATGAACGGAGGAACAGTGCTGGGGAATACGGCGCTGAGGGGTGGTGGCGTGTATATGGATGGTGGCACGTTTATCATGCACGATGGTGAGATTTCTCAGAATACAGCCTCCTCCAGTTCTACTGACGCAAATGGCGGTGGCGTGTATATCGGTGGTGGCGCGTTTAACATGAATAGAGGTAAGGTTTATGGAAATAGAGCTCTTTCTCACTCATCCAATCCTCGCTACCCTTCCTACTCCTATGGCGGTGGAGTATATATCCATGGAGGTACATTTACTATGCACGGAGGTGAAATATCTATTAATACTGCATCTAGTAACACAGCTTTCTTTCCATCTTATGCCTCTGCATATGGCGGCGGCGTATATGTCTGGGGTGGCATTTTTACCATACGTGGGGGTGAGATCATCGGTAACACTGCATCAATTTCCTATTCATCCTCTGGCACCCAAGCACATGGCGGTGGAGTGTATGTTAGGGACAATGCTACTTTCCGTATAAGCGATGGAAGTATCTATGGGGATAATGCTGCCGCTGAACTTAGGAATATTGCCAATACAGGAAGCGTATTATTTGGTGCAGCGCAAAGTGGGCACTTCAATGCGGATGGAGCGTTCATTCGATTAGCAGAGCTGAGCAGGCGCGACAATACAATCCTTGTCGTAAATGGCGCTTTGCGGTAGGTATCAGCGGTAGCGTGCGGAAAGGGGGAATATGGATGAAACTCCTGTTTGTTATAGCATTTACAGCACTGCTTTTCGCATCATGCCATTTTGATGACAACGAGCTGGGCAATAAACCTAACCACATCGTGTTTGATAATCGCAGCAACCAATTCAGAGTTGAGGTGTATACTTCTCCCGAACGGCTTCCCTACCAAATGCTCGCTAGCGTTGAGGAACGGCAACAGTCGGGGGAAGTCGAATTTCTGCTCCAGCCGCAGGGCTTCTATTTTTACCCAAGGTATTATTTCATCGTAGAAAACATTGTCTTTTTCTACGATGACAAAGGTTTCCAATACATCATTCCGGACATAGGGACGGCGACTATTTGCATACCGCCGCTTCTGGAGAGCGTCGATCCGAACAAGCCTTTGGTCAGTGCCATTTATCTGTCCATTAGAAATAGCGGCACTTCGCTATTAAGGCTTGCAAGTAATAATGCTATCATTCTCCCCAAAGGCGGGGAGGAAGGCGTAAATCCTGGGACGGCAGCGATGTTCAACGATGCGGCGATTAGCCCAGGAAGCGCCGATCGTTACCGGCTTATGGCGGGAGGAGGCAGTGTTCCTTTTCCTCCGGATTTAACATTTTCAAGTGGACACATCTATTTTTTGGAATACAATGACTCCACTATCAGCCTTGAACGTGCACCGGTACCCGTCAACCTGAATAGCGTGGGACAATGGCAAAGTGGGGTGAGTGTTCCTGGTCCGAACCTGACGGCAAAGTTGGCATGGTTTTCCGCTAATGCTCAAAGCGGCAATAGTTATATTATTGAGGTTACCCAAAACGAAAGCATCGCCCCGCATATCTTTAATATTAATGGAAGAAATAATATAACCCTAACCCTTAAAGGCAATGGTACCCAAAGGACTATTATGCCAAATGCAAATGGAAGCCTGTTCACCTTGGGAGCAGGACTTTCCCTTATTATAGACGAGAACATTACTCTGCAAGGAAGGAGCTCCAATAATGCCCCGCTGGTGGAGGTGAGTGAGGGCGCGGCGTTTACCCTTAACCAAGGGGCAATCATCTCTGGCAATATAAATTCAAATGGCTTGGGCGGCGGTGCGTGCCTTGCATCGGGTGGTACGTTCACTATGAACGGGGGGATAATTTCCGGCAACACGGCGAAAGAAGGCGGTGGCGTATATGTTGGGCCTAGAGCTACGCTTACTATGCACGGCGGAATGATTTCTGGCAACACGGCAAAAGTTGATGGAGGCGGTGTTTTTAATTCTGGAAGACTTCGTATTTCCGGCGGGACAATCCACGGGGACGACGAGCCAGAGCCGCTTGCAAACAGTGCAGGAGGATATGGGTGGGCATCTCTGTACAATGACAATGGCATCACAGGACAATATGGCGTGTTCAATACAGTAGGAAGTTTTACCCAAAACGGCAATTTAGTTACGACTAATGTAACAATTCATGTTGAGAATGGCCTTTTACACCAATCTGCAACCATTATTTATCAATATAATGGTGGATCAGGCATACTACCAGTTACGCAAACGGTTGTAGTAGGTTCGAGCGTAACGCTCCCAGACGGAAGTGGGCTTTACCGGGACAGATATAGCTTTGGCGGATGGAATACCAAGGCCGACGGTTCAGGCGATACTTACCATGCGGGAACCGTGTATGCACTGAACGCCAATACTGCGTTGTACGCGCACTGGATTTTAGATTTAACTGGGACGGTTAGCATAAGTGGAAATGCTTGGGTTGGACAGACTCTCTCAGTGGATACCAGATTGTTATACGGAAGTGGCGATATTTTTTACCAGTGGATGCGAGGAAGCACGTCGATTGCTGAGGCGAATGACCGTACTTATATCGTGCAGGATAATGATGTTGGTTATACCATTACGGTATTGGTGACACGAGCCAATAATTCAGGTAACGTTACCAGTAGACCAACGGCATTAGTGCCTGTGCCTCTTACTGGAGCATTAGGCGTAAATGGAGATGCTGTCGTAGGGCATACGTTGACTGCAAATATCGATCTGCTTAGTGGAAGCGGAATAATTTCTTATCAATGGAAACGCGGCAATGAAAATGTTGGCACGAATAGTCGCACGTACCTTGTGCAAGATACGGATATAGGTTCAACCATTACGGTAACAGT
>WRAL01000006.1 GCA_009780285.1 Treponema sp. | reverse complement strand
TTTTCATCGCCGAACGCGTACCCCTTCACCTTGCAGGCCAATTTTGTCGGCAGCGGCATATTTCGCTGGGAAGTTCTTTTCGAGCCGGCTCGCCGCGAGCGAAACGAGCGCTTCTTCCAGCGCCTTGACGAGCTGACCGTCGCGCAGGTGCACAACGGCGTTCGCATTTGGGCTTCAAACGCGCAGGCCGCGCGCCTTCAGGTTACCGGCGGCGGCAGAACCGTTCCCGTGGAAATAGGCGGGCCGGGCGAGGTCGTCGTCGCGGACATTCGCTGGATTCGCGGCGAGGACAGTCTGTTCCGGCTCGTGGTCGCGCGCTTGGAAACCTAATCCCTGTGCCCGCGAGCTACTTTCTCGATTCCTTCGGCTGCGCTAAAAATCAGGTTGACTCCGAAGGCATGATGGCGCGGCTGGACGGCCACGGCTGGACTTGCGCGGACGATGCCGAAAGCGCCGATCTGATAATCGTTAATTCCTGCGGCTTTATCGAGGACGCAAAGCGCGAGTCGATAAACGCCGTTCTTGAATGGAAAAAAAATTATCCCGAAAAAAAAATCCTTCTTGCCGGCTGCCTCGCGCAGAGGTATTCCGAGGATCTAGCCTCGTCCCTTCCCGAGGCAGACGGGATTTTGCGCCTGGACGACGCGGCGGAAATCGCGCGCGCCGCCGGCCGGCTTGTCGGTCGCGCGCATGACAGCGCCGCGCCCGACTCGCCGCCCGGAGCCCGCCCGCTTCTTTCGATGCCGGGCTGCGCTTACGTGAAAATAAGCGAAGGCTGCAACCACGCCTGTTCGTTCTGCGCCATCCCTTTAATTCGCGGATCTCTGCGATGCCGCGGCGCGCGGGAAATTGTCGATGAATGCCGCGATCTTATCGAGCGCGGAGTGAGGGAGCTTTGCATTATCGGGCAGGACATTTGCGCCTACAAAGACGCCGGCCTTGATCTTCCCGGATTGCTGCGCGAGATTTCCAAACTGCGCGGCGATTTCTGGGTTCGGCTTTTGTACATGCACCCGGATAATTTCCCCCTTGGCATTTTGGATGTCATGGAAAACGATCCGCGCATTCTGCCCTATTTCGACATTCCCCTTCAACATGCCTCGCGCAAAATCCTCAAGGCGATGAGGCGCAGCGGCGACGCGGAAAAATATCTTGCGCTGGCCGGCGCGATCCGGGCGCGCATACCCGGCGCGATATTTCGCACTACTTTTTTGCTGGGCTTTCCCGGCGAAACTGAAGAGGATTTTCAGGAGCTTTTGCGCTTTCAGCAGGAACTGCGCCCGCATTGGCTTGGATGCTTCGCCTATTCGCGCGAGGAAGGAACCGCCGCCTACGATCTAAAAAATAAGCCGCCGAAAAAAATAGCGCAGGAACGCAAGCGCAAAGCAGAGGAAGCGCAAATGCCGATAACCGAGGAAAAAATAGACGAGCTTATCGGCCGCGCCTTTGACGTTCTGCTCGAGGAAAAAATCGACGGGGACGAGGGCGAATTCTGGCTGGGCCGGCTTTTTTGCCATGCGCCTGAAGTCGACGGCTGCGCGGTTGTTTCATCAGGCGCGCGCGGCGACGAAAAGCCGGGCGAGATTCTGCGCTGCGAAACGTTTGCGCGCCGTGGCTTTGACATCGAAGCGCGCTTTCTTCGATAGGGCGCTTGCGTGAACCTTGCCCTGTTGCGCAAGTCCATTCTCGAAAACGCAAGCGCAAGCTTTTCGCGCGCAAGCGGCCCCGGCGGACAAAATGTGAATAAAGTTAGCACGAAAGCCACCTTGCGCATTTGCCTTTCCGATCTTTGCGGCCTTTCCCCGGAAGAGCTCGAAAGGGCGCGCCTGACATTGGGCGACAGGGTTACCGGCGCCGGCGAAATCGTGGTAAGCGCGGACGAAACGCGATCCCAGCTTGCAAATCTGAACGGCGCGCGCGCGAAGCTCGAACGGCTTGTGATCGAGGCGGCGCGGCTGCCCAAGGCGCGCAAAAAAACAAAGCCCTCGCGCGCCGCGCGGGAAAGGCGCCTCGAGGAAAAGCGCGAAAGCTCTCAAAAGAAGGCCGAGCGCGCGTTCCGCCCCTCCAGGCGCGAAGACTGATATCGTGCGCGCCGACATAATTCTTTCGACCATAAACGCTAAGTGGATACATCCCTCGCTTGCGCTGCGCCTTCTCAAGGCCAACCTTGGCGCGGGGCTTGAAGAACGCTGCCGTATAATCGAGTTCGCGCTGCGCCAGCCTTTGCGGGAAAAGATCGACGCGCTCCTTTCCGCTCGGCCGCGCATCCTTGGCCTTTCCGTTTCGATCTGGAATCACGGCGCGACGATCGAGCTTTTGACGGCGCTGCGCAAGGAATGGGGGCCTTCGCGTCCCTTTGTCGCGCTTGGCGGCCCTGAAATTACCGGCCTTCCTGCCGGCGCACCCATTTTCGATCTTGCCGACGCCTGCATTCGGGGCGAGGGTGAAAGCGCGTTCCGCGAGCTTTGCAATGCGCTTTTGCAAGACGGCGCAAGCGCAAGCGCTGTTGGAAAAATATTTGATGAACGTGCGGGCGTTCATGGCCGCGAGGATATTGCCACGATAAAAAACGCCTACGCGTTTTACGATGACGAGGATCTGCGGAAAAAATTTGTTTATGTTGAATCGAGCCGAGGCTGCCACAATTCATGCGCTTTTTGCCAAAGCGCCGGCGACAAGCTGAGGGAATTTCCCCTCGATGCTTTTTTGCAGGAAATGCGCACGCTTATCGCAAGGGGAGCTAGGGCATTTAAGTTTTTGGACAGAAGTTTTAACTACAATTCCGAACGCGCGATAACAATCATGGAATTTTTTCTTGAGGAACATAGGCGGGAATGGAACGGCCCGCGCGCCTGCGTTCACTTTGAAATGCATCCTTTGCTTTTTACTCCCGGCATGATACGAACGATCGCGCGCTTTCCCCCCGGAACCCTGCGCCTGGAAGTAGGCATTCAAACCCTTAACAAAAAAGTCGCGGCGCTTATATGCCGCGCATCAAACCCCGCGCGCGAGATTGAAGTCCTGCGCGTTCTTAGGTGGGAAACAAGCGCGATAATCCACGCCGACCTGATCGCCGGGCTTCCGGGCGAGGGCATCGAGTCCTTTGCGAAAGGTTTTGACATGCTGTGGGAAGCGCTTGCTCCACAGGCCGGCGAAGGGCGCGCGGAAATACAGCTTGGGATACTCAAGGCGCTTCCCGGAACGCCGCTTTGGCGCAGGATAGAGGCGCTGGGGTTCGGCATTGCGCAGAGCCGCCATACGAGGTAATCGAAACAAGCGCGCTTTCTCGCGAGGAGCTTGACTCGATAAAAAACTTCGCGCGCTTTTGGGGACTTGCCGTGGAACGCGGGCTTTTTGATCCGGGCGCGGCGCCTGTTTTTATGCGCTTTCTGGATCTGTCGCGCGCGCTCTTCGAGCGCTTCGGTCGCAATTGGGGCATTCCAAAGGCCGAGCTTGCGCGCGCCTTGGATGATCTGTAACTATGCGCTAACATCATCGTGAACATGAAAGCGCGCAAACCCGTCTACGCTTGCTCGGCCTGCGGGCACAGGGAACCCAAATGGCTCGGCCGCTGCCCGGAATGCGGCGAGTGGAACACGCTGGTCGAAACGGCCGAAAGCCCCGGCGCGGGCAGAAAGGCGGGCTCGCGCGAGGTGCCGAGGACTTTTCCCCTGGCCTCGGTGGAAAGCAAGGAAGGCGCGCGGATTTCCTCCGGCATCGCCGAGCTTGACCGGGTTCTGGGCGGGGGAATTATGCGGCGCAGCGCCGTTCTCGTGGGCGGGGAGCCGGGCATTGGGAAGTCCACCCTGCTCCTTCAGGCCGCCGCCGCCGCGCGCGTGCGTAACAAGGTGCTGTACGTCTCGGGCGAGGAATCTGCCGGGCAGATAAAGCTGCGTGCCGATAGGCTGGGGCTGGCCGCCACGGGTGACATCGAGCGCATCGAGGTGATCTGCTCAAGCTCCCTTTCCGAGGTCGAGACGGCGCTCGAAGCGGTAAAGCCCTCGCTAGTAATGGTAGATTCCGCGCAGACGCTTTTTTCCCCGGACGCAGGCGCGATCCCCGGCACCGTCGGCCAGATGAAATACTGCTCCTTCGAGCTGGTCTCCTGGGTCAAGGAGCGCGACGCGGCGCTTTTTCTGGTCGCGCATGTTACGAAGGAAGGCGTGATCGCCGGCCCCAAAACGTTGGAGCATTTGGTTGACACCGTTCTCTATTTCGAGCGAAACGACAAAACCTCCGGCCTG
The DNA here is from genome assembly GCA_009780285.1 of Treponema sp. Taxonomy (GTDB): domain Bacteria; phylum Spirochaetota; class Spirochaetia; order Treponematales; family Breznakiellaceae; genus WQXQ01. The sequence goes on along the minus strand of WRAL01000006.1, from coordinate 12,144 downwards.
TCCGAGGGCCGCGACTGCCGCTTCCTGCGCGCCACCAAAAACCGCTTCGGCTCCATCGACGAGATCGGGATTTTCACGATGGGCGAAAAGGGCCTCGCGCCGGTGGAGGACGCCGGCGCGCTTTTCCTCGTGCGCCGCGAGGGCGAGCTTCCGGCCGGCGTGGCCACCGCCGCCGTAACCGAGGGCTCGCGCGCCATGCTGGTCGAGATTCAGGCGCTGGCGATACCGGCCAAAGGCGCCGTCAGCCGCGTCTTTTCCGACAAAATCGACTCGGGCCGCGTCTCGCGCGTCGCTGCCTCGCTGGAAAAGCACCTGGGAATCAGGCTTTCCGACCAGGATCTCTACGTCAACGTCGCCGGCGGCATCCGCATTACCGAGGTCGGCGCCGAGCTTGCCCTGGCCTTCGCCCTTTATTCGGCGCGAACCGGCCTTCCGATCCCGCGCGGCCTCGCGATAAGCGGCGAGCTTTCGCTCACGGGCGAGCTGCGTCCGGCCGCGAGAATGGCGGCGCGCATCAAGACCGCCGGCGGGCTTGGCTTTCCGGACTTTTTGTGCCCGCGCGACTGCCTCGCGTCCGGCGAAAGCTGGGAGCAGGCGCAGATCGATTCCCGGCGCGTGAGGGAGGCCGCCGGGATAAAGGAGGCGATCGGCCTGGTTTGGGCCTAGCCAGGGAGTCGCGAAAAAAAGAAAAAAAATCGTTCTGAGGGGCTTGACAGGCGCGCCCAAGTGGTGTACGTTTATTTCAGAGGGTTTTCGGATTGGTTTTGAAGGCCCTTTCGGGATTTCCCGAGCGTGGAACATCGGCTCCGGCCGATGGGTATGTTTGTATCGTAGGTACTTGTTTGGAAATTGTTTGGAAAAGCCCGCGCCTAAGGGAGCGGACGCAGAGTTTAGGGTTCCGCATTCGTTTTCTCCTCTCGCCTCCGGCATTCGACTCCCTAACATTATTAGAGCATCTTACCTTCTCGGGCCTTTTTGGTCGGGGGAGTTTTGAGTCGCCCGCTTTCGCGGGCGTGTATACTGGGACTTCAAGTCCAAGAGGCAGGGGGCGCTAAGCGCTTTTTGTCAACGGCTCCATCGGATATGGCGCCAAACGTGCCCGGACGTTACCGGGAAAGGATTTTTTTGATGGCCAAGAAACTGTATGTCGGAAACCTCGCCTACCACACCACCGAGGACAGCCTTCGCAATTGCTTCTCGAACTTTGGCAACGTCGCCTCCGTGAGAATCATCATCGAGCGGGATACCGGCAACTCCAAAGGCTTTGGCTTTGTCGAGATGAGTTCCGACGCTGAAGCCGAGGCCGCCATTGCCGGCGCGCACGATTCGGAGCTTGACGGGCGCCGTCTTCGCGTGAACGAGGCTATGGACAAGCCCAACGGCGGTGGCGGCTACCGCCGCTAAAATCGCGTTTAGTCTGTTCAGGGCGCGTCGGCCGTAGGTTTTTCCAAGGCCGACGCGTGCCTTCCCCTAAAAGCGAGGGATTATCATGCATCCCGTTTTGAAAAGGCTTGGGGAGATCGGCATTGTGCCGGTCATTAAGATTGACGATGCTCAAAAAGCCGTCCCTTTGGCGCGGGCGCTTATTGCCGGCGGCATTCCCTGCGCGGAAGTTACCTTTAGGACGGCGCAAGGCCCGCAGGCGATCAGGCGCATAAGCGATGAGGCGCCGGAAGCGCTTGTTGGCGCGGGAACCGTTCTGACGATAGCGCAGGCGGACGAGGCGATCGAGGCCGGCGCGCGCTTTGTCGTAAGCCCGGGCCTTAATCCCAAGGTCGTGGAACGTTGCGCCGAACGCGGCATTCCGGTAATTCCCGGCTGCGCCACGCCCTCCGAAATGGAATGGGCGATAGGGCTGGGCCTTGAGGCGGTAAAATTTTTCCCGGCCGAGCAGGCGGGCGGGCTTGAGTTTCTCAAAGCCGTTTCCGCGGCTTATCCCCAGCTTAAATTTATGCCCACCGGCGGAATCAACGCGAATAATATAGCCAGATATTTGGCTTTTGATAAAGTTATTGCCTGCGGCGGCTCGTGGATGGTCGCGCCGGATCTTATCGAATCGGACGATTTTGAAAAAATCACTAAACTTTCCAGGGAAGCCGTTCAAGCCGCGCTGGGATTTTCCCTTGCGCAGGTTGTCCTTGCTTCCCCGGTCGAAGAGGACGCGCTTAGGGCCGCCGGCCTTTTTTTCGAGGTTTTGGGCCTTTCATGCTTTGAAATACTAAAAACCGCCGCGCCGAGGCGAAAGGGGATCCTTACTATAGGAACGAACAGCCTCGCGCGCGCGCTTGCATACCTACAGGGCAAGGGATTCGCCTTTGACATGAACGGCGCGGAAATCGGCGCGACAGGAAAGCCGTTATCGGTAGCCATGAAGGACGATATTTTAGGCTTTGCCCTGCGTCTTTTGCAAAACTAAAGACAGGTAGAAAAAATGGAAAAAGTAATTACCTTTGGCGAGATAATGCTGAGGCTTGCGCCCGAAGGCTACTATCGCTTCGCGCAGGCGCGGAGTTTCGGCGCAACCTATGGGGGAGGGGAGGCGAACGTCGCGGTATCGCTGGCTAGCCTCGGCGCCGAGGCGGCCTTCGTTACCAAGCTGCCAAGCCACGAGATTGGACAGGCCGCGCTTAACAGCCTGCGTCAGTTCGGCGTTGACACTTCGAAGATCGCGCGCGGGGGAAGCCGGCTGGGAATTTATTTTTTGGAAAAAGGCGCCTCGCAAAGGCCGTCGAAAGTGATTTACGACCGCGCCGGTTCGGCCATCGCGGAAGCGGCGCGTTCGGATTTTGACTGGGAAAAAATTTTCGAGGGCGCAGGCCGCTTTCACTTTACCGGAATCACCCCGGCGATCTCTCCCGGAGCGGCGGCCATAACGCGCGACGCGCTCGAAGCAGCCCGGAAAAACGGCCTTTATGTTTCCTGCGATCTTAATTACCGCAAAAACCTTTGGCCAAGGGAAAAGGCCGGCGAGGTCATGGGCGCGCTTATGCCCTTCGTCGATCTGTGCATCGCCAACGAGGAGGACGCGGCGGACGTTTTCGGCATCCATGCGGCCGGCAGCGACGTTTCCGCCGGCGCCATTAGCCGCGAGGGCTACAAGGAAGTGGCGAAAGCGCTTTCCCGGCGCTTTGGCTTTAAGGAGACGGCTATCACCCTGCGCGAGTCGATCAGCGCCAGCGACAATAATTGGGCGGCGATGCTTTATCGCGGCGGGGAATTTTATTTTTCGAAAACATACGCGGCGCATATCGTTGACAGGGTTGGAGGCGGGGACAGCTTTGCCGCCGGCCTTATCTATGCCGGCTTAAAGGGCTTTGGCCCGCAGGAAAGCCTGGAATTCGCCGTGGCGGCAAGCTGCCTCAAGCATTCGATCGAGGGCGACTTCAATCTGATCGCCGCCGACGAGGCGCAAAGGCTCGCCGCCGGCGACGGCTCCGGCCGGGTTCAGCGCTAGTGTTCCGGAATATTCAAATGACGGTATGCAGGTTGAGGTAATTCCTTGCCCGGCAAGGAATTACCGAACGTTGCGATTTAGCAAACCGAATATTCCGGAACACTAGATCGTCTCCATGACAAGCCCGCCCCGGAAGCCTTAATCTTTCATAAAATCAGACTACTGTATTCGGAAAACGCGCTTCATAAAGAACTCTTTTTACGAATGCTCGCCGTTGCCTTTACTCTAATACAAGACCATATATGCAATAATCGAAAGTATCGAACTTCCACACAGTTTAGGAACTGCAAACTATTGTTTCCAATTATTCGCCCGCCTATCGAGTCGGCGGATTCGGGAACAGTGGTACTGTTGAATCGCGCCCTTCCCGACAAAACGCTTGACATTCTCCCGTCGGCGCTATATTATTCGAAGTATCGTAAAACGTATGGGGTTCCGGATAGGGAATTCCCATCTTGCATCTTTTGCTGGAGCATCTATGAAAACCCAAAAACAAACCGCTTTATTGCGGCGTAATCGCCTCATTTTTGCAGCCTTGACTATTGGAGGCTTGGCGCTTGCTTTCGCCTCATGCGAAGGAGCGGCAAATCCAGGCCCAGGCCCAGGCCCGCATCCGAAGCCCAGTTCCGATATCTGGGTTTCGTTCGACCTTGATTGGTCCGACGGAACGTCGCCGGAGCGGGAACGAGTGAATAGCGATGGGCGCGTTACGCTTCCCTTCCTTGGCGCCGAGGCGAATCTTAGGCCCAACGAGGCCTACGATCCTTTCGAGTCTTTTGGCGCGGAAAGCATTGAAAACTGGACATTTTCCGGCTGGAGCGAGGGCCGGGAATCCGGCGCCGTTTATCCGGTGTACCTGGAAGGGAGCAGATTTCCGCCGGAAGAGGCGGAGGGCATCAAGGCCGACAAGACGCTCTACGCTGTCTGGTTTCTCGATTTTGACGGGAATTTTTCGGAAATAATTTTTAACTGGCAGGCGCCGGGCGACGACTGGCTGCCGGCGGATAAGGCGACCTCGCGTTTCCGCGCGCCTTTGGGCAGGGACATGGCGCTTCACGGCGCGGCCATCGACCGCCCCGGCTGGGTGATGCTGGGCTGGGACACGCGGCACGACGCGTTCGGCCCGCAGTTCGCGCCCGGCCAAATTATTAGCCCCGACATCTCCGGCGGCGCCATAAACCTTACGCTTTACGCTATCTGGGATCAGGTTCACAGGGTGGAATTCCGGGCGAACGGCGGCGCGGGCACGGGGCTCACGGCCGGCGCGACATCGGTCAGCTATGACGTAAGGGGAAGGATCGGGCGGGAAGCGCCCAACGCCCTGTTCTCCCCGCCGCAGCACCATGTCTTCATGGGCTGGCACGGCGATCCCGATGTGGATCCGGCCCCCGACCGGGGCTTCGATCTTGATTTCCCCAGGGGCGAGAGCGGCTTTACGGAAATTATGCCGACCGGGGACATTGTTCTCCACGCGATCTGGTACCGCGAAAAATTCACGGTGAAATTCGAGCCGGGGGACTTCGGGGAAGGGGCCATAGAAGACCTTGTCGGGCTTCGCGGAGAGGCCGCCACGCTCCCCGGGCGCAACGCGGGAATATACCACAAAGAGGAAGGCTACAACCTAAGCGGCTGGCTGGACAAGGCCGACCTTTCGCGCCCGCCTTTCCCGCTGGGCGCCGACGCCTTTGTCTTTAGCGAAAATATCACGCTTGTCCCGCTCTGGTACCAGGGCGAGCCTGAGCCTATCAACTTCGTCTTCAGCTCGAACTTCCGAAGCGAGGACGAGCAGGACTTTATCGTCGAGCGCGAAGGGCTGCGGGGAGTGCCCTTCGTCCTGACCGATGTCAACGCCCTTTTTGACAGGGAGTGGCACGATCTGCTCGGCTGGTCGAACAACGCCGAAAGCCTCGAGCCGGAATGGCCGCGCGACCAGGCTATCACCGTTCCCCGCGCATGGAACTCGGAGGATCCCTTCGAGGTCCACGCGGTTTGGAAAAGGCAGACGGGCCTTGTGTACTTCGAGGCGAACGGCAGCGGCGAACGGACTTTCCACCTTGAGGGGAGCCGGGGAATGTTCCTGCCGGAACTGCCGGACGAACATTCCTTTACGAGAAATTCACGCATACTGTTTGGCTGGAGCGAGACGGCGCGGGAAGACATCATCGGCGATACCAATGCCTTTGTGGACGGCGTCGGCGGCTTTTACGCGACGGGATCCGGGGGATTCCTTGTTACCGAGGAATCTGCGGTCCTTTACGCCCTGTGGCAATGGCCGGTTTACGAGGTAGTCTTTGACGCTAACGGCGGAAACTTTGGCGGGGGCGAGACGGATGCCCGGAGGTTTGTTTCCGGGCAATGGGGCCAGACCATAGAGGCGCATCCCGGAACGGGCCTTGCAAGGCGGTATTGGGAGCCTGTCGGCTGGAGCTGGAGCGACGCGCCGGGGGCGACCGTGGACGTTGGGTTCGAAAACAGCCACATTACGGTAATAGGCCCGGGCCTAAGGCTCTACGCCGTGTGGGAAAAACCGATCGACCGCCTCAGCTTCGACGCGAACGGCGGGGAGGCGCCGGATGATGGCCTTGAAATGGACGCTCCGCGCGGCTCGCAGGTAACCCTGCTCGACGGCGCCGGCTTCCACAGGGAAGACCGCGAGCTTGTCGGTTGGAGCAGGGACAAAGGCGCCGCGGCGGCGGGCATCGACGGCGAGGACGGCTTTTACGCGCTTGGCTCGGAAAAGTTTGTTCTGGACGGCGACACGACGCTTTACGCCCTTTGGCGCTGGCCGGACATTACCCTAACCTTCCGCGCGAACTTCCCGGAAGGCTTTGACAATAGCGGCGCCGCGCCGGCTGCATACACCGGCAAAAAGGGCACGGCCTTTACCGTCTCGGACGATCACGGCATGAATGTGGCCGACCATGCCTTTGTCGGCTGGAGCGCGGTCGCCGAAGGCGGCAACGTCGTCGGCGTGGGAGATCGGTGGGTTCTTCGCGAAAGCCGGGACCTTTACGCCGTATGGGTGGACACCACGGTCAACAGCATAACGATAACCGGCCCCAACGAAGCGAGGCGCGGGGAAACGGCGCCCTTGACGGCCGTCATTCACGGCAACGGGGTAAAAGCCTCGGACCTGGTATGGCGGACGCGGCACGGCGGCGTTATTACCGGCAGCGGCCTTAACGTGACCCTTCACGTGGCCCTTTCCGACCTGGGCGAGGGCGCCGACGCCTCGATTCTCGGCAGCAGGGGCAGGATCGCCGTTTACGCGGAACACAGGACAAACAAGGATATCGTATCCGAGCCCTTCGAGATCGAGATTTTCGGCATCAGGCAAGCCGGCGAATGGAGGCTTGTGCGCATTGGCCAGGACAATACCTTCGGCATTACCTGGGACGACAAGCTCTACGGCTGGGGCCGCAACGATACTGCCCAGCTTGGCGTCTCCACCAGTCCCCTCACCTTCGCGTCCCTGCCCGTTCAAATAGGCGTGGACGAGGACTGGATCGACGTGGCCGGCAGCCTGCACCACACGTTGGGCATTCGCGGCTTTGGCCGGCCCGAAGGTCAGACCGAAGGCGGAAGCCTTTGGGCCTGGGGACGCCGCTCGTATGGTGCGCTTGGAATTGGCGGGACAGTAGGCAATCAGGCAACTCCCATCCAGGTTGGCGCTTTTACCGACTGGATAAGCATTGCCGCCGGCGGAAACGACACTATAGGCGTTTCCTATGGAATAAGGGCTACCGGAGAGCTCTACGCATGGGGCTCCGCGAACAATGGGCTCCTTGGCGACGGCAGGACGCTCGGAGAGCAGACGACGCCGCGTCTAGTTGGCACCGATTCGCAGAAGGGCCGCGACGATTGGCTGTTTAGATCCGTGGCGGCGGCCAGCAGCCATGCGGTAGCGATAACCAGGACCGGCGAGCTCTGGACCTGGGGGAGCAATGCCGGCGGGGCGCTGGGCTTGCCTGCCATTACCACGCGCAACGCCTGGCCTGTGCAAGTGAAGCATCCGGATGAGGCCGCCGGCCGTTATTGGGCTTCCGCTTCCGCCGGGCTGGAATTTACCGTCGCGATTGACGATCAGGGCGTGGCCTGGACTTGGGGGAGCGGAGAGTTCGGCAAGCTGGGCCGTACCGATGGAGTCAACAGGTCTAACGCCGTCGGCGCCAATCCAACGCCCGGCCGGCTAGAGGGAACATGGCGTTCGGTAAGCGCCGGGGTTCACAACGCGCTGGCCATAGCCGAGGACGGACGCCTTTGGTCCTGGGGCGATAACGAGAGAGGCCAGACGACCGGAAACATGGCTACCGGCTATACGATAGATATCCCGGAGCCCTTTAATCCGACGGGAGTAAAGGAAGGCGAGGACGACGAGGACGACATTGTTTGGGGGAATCACAAGTGGATTTCCGTAAGCGCCGGCGGCTGGTTCAGCCTGGCCGTAAGGGAAGACGGCGCGCTGTGGGGCTGGGGCGTAAACGACTGGGGCCAGCTTGGCCTTGAAGTATTTACCACCAGGCCGGCGCAAGGATCTAACCAGACCAAGGCGACTCGCGTGCTAAGACCGAACGGCGCTAAATAGGCGCCTATAGCCCCTTGTTGGCCGCCGCCGTCCCAAGCCTGTTTTCCAGGCTTGGGACGGCGGCTTTTTTTGTCCTCAAATACAAACCAATCAAGCATATAAATGAAATACTTACGAATTCCCTTGAAATCAATCTAATAGCGACATATATTTAAATGTATAGCGAAGGATCCGAACTTTCATGCGATTTGAAAGTTTTTGTTTTTCTTTCCTTATAATAGCGTAATTAGGAGCATACGTATCGATGAAAGCTTTTGAGCAAGGTATCTTTTCGCGGCGCATGGCCGTCGCGCTCGTCGCTTGCGCCCTGGGAGGGGCGGCGCTTGCCCTTTCGTCTTGCCGTGGCGGGACAAACCCGGCTCCGTCCCCTGTGCCCCTGGGCGTAAGGGTATGGTTCGACCTAAATCGCGGCCTGGGAAGCCCGCCGGATCCCATAGCCGTGGCGGAGGGGCGCGTTACCCTTCCCCCTATCGATGAAAGCGTCAACACTAGGCCCAGAACCTCCGACGACGAAGGCCCGGATTTTTACGCCTTTTCCGGCTGGAGCCGCTACACGGATTCCGGCGCCGTTCACGCGCCGGGGACGATCTATCCCTCCGATGGAAGCGCCATCGCGCGGGACATAACGATGAGGGCCGTGTGGCATGTCGATACGCCCGGCGGATTTTCGTCGGTCGTTTTGGAGCCGAACTTTCCGGCCGGCTATTCCGGCGCTCTTCCGGCTTCTTTTACGTTAAAGGCGCCGCCGGGCAGGGACATTGCCCTTCCGGGCGGCATTTTCGCGCGGGGCGACGGCTTTATCCTTCTGGGCTGGGCGGAATCCGCCTCGGCCTGGGATCCGGACTTTGAGCCTTCCGGGGTGATTCACGTTGGCCCCGGCGAGGTTGTGGCCAAAACCCTGCGCGCCCTGTGGACGCGCTTTCATCAGGTGGAATTTCGGGCGAACGGCGGATACGGCTCGCCTTTCCAGGTCGAGATAAGGGAAGGGCAAAATTTCGTCGCGCGGAACGACCTCTTCGCTCCTCCGGCCCTGCACTTCCTCGTCGGCTGGGACACGAACCCGGCCGCCGATCCCGCCGGCGCCATCGCCTTTCCCCTCATTCCCGGCTCCAACGAAATAGGCATTTTGGCGACCTCCGACACGATCCTGCACGCGATTTGGCAGCGGCCCAGCCATACCCTGCGCTTCGAGCTTGGCTCCGGCGACATAGTCGCGCCGGGATCTGAGGCCCGCTTCCAGCCGATTACCATGCTGCATGGGGAAAGAATAACCCTTCCCGGCCTGGCGGATATTTCCCGGCCCTTCGAAAACTTGTCCCATTGGGTGGATGCCGAAGATCCGGGCGCGCAGTTTTCGCTGGCTCAGGACGCTTTCATGTTTACAAGGGACGTTACGCTCGTTCCGGCTTGGCTGGACGGCGAGGCCCTGCAGGTAACGGTTAGCTTTGACGCGAACGGGGGCGCGCCGATTTCCGGCCTTTCCTCCGACGCGGTTATAGTCCTGCAAGGGCAGCCGGCGCTTTTGCGCGGGGAGGTTTTCCACAGGGAGTATCACGAGCTTATCGGCTGGGCGCGCGATCCCGGCGCGACGGCGGCCGACTATCCGCTGGAGTACAACATGCCGGTGGACAGGCACAGCCCGCTAAGCATAGATCTTTACGCCGTCTGGCAGCGCCCGGAATTCACGATTACCTACCTGCCGGGCCGTCCGGCGCTGGGAACGACCCGGCTGCAAACGGGCCTTCCCTGGGGTTCGCAGGTCGCGCTTTTTTCCGTTGCGGAAAGCGGCTTTGAAAGGCAGTACCACAGGCTTGCGGGCTGGAGCGAAACGCCGGAATCCGGCGCCCTTCTCGCGCCCGGAAGCGCCATCGCCATGCCGAACCGCCACCTTACCCTTTATGCCGTTTGGGAAAGGCCTAGATTCGCCCTAACCTTCGACGCGGCCGGCGGAGTCGCGCCTGCGGACAATATGCTGGAAGGGTACTGGGGCGAGGAGATACAGGCGCATCCGGGAACGGGCTTCGCGATGGATTTCCGCGAGATTTACGCCTGGAACAGAAGCCCCGGAGCCAGGCCGGACGATCCGCTTAACATTCCGCTTGACGGCGGCCTGAGCGTGCCGGAAAACGGCCTTACCCTTTACGCCGTGTGGGGCCAGCCCCTGGACCGGATCTCCTTTGATCCCGGCGCGGGAACGGGGCCGGCGAATTTCTACCTTTATTGGCCGCGCGGCGAAAGGCTGGACAGCTTGCCGGGCGCCGCCGAGGGCTTCGCTCGCCTTCATCACGACCTTGTCGGCTGGCGCCTGGACGGCGGGACGCTCGTCTATGCGCCCGGCTCGGGCGAGTTCCTCGTAAACGGCTACGCCACGCTCGAGGCCGTTTGGAACAGGCCGAACGTAACGGTAACCTTCGACGCGAATTTCCCCGCCGGCCTGGGAACGGGCGGCGCGCCGGCGGCGATGAATCCGCCTCGCGGCGAGGTTTTCGTCCTGCCGGCCCCCGGCGGCCTGAGCGTCGCCGGCCACGAGTTTGTCGGCTGGAGCGCTAACAGCCTTGCGTCAGGCGGCACGGAAGCCGGCCGTGACTACGTGGCATTGTCCAACCTCACTCTTTTCGCCATCTGGCGCGACGCGCGGATCACCGGCATTTACCTAACGGGCCCGGCAACCGCGCCGCGCGGATCGGCCGGCCATCTTTTTAGCGCCATCGGATCGAACGGCGCGCCCGCCGCTAACCTAAGGTGGAGCATCGTAACCCAAGACGTCTCGGAGGGCACGAGCCTTATTCCTTCGGGCGCGACGGCGACGCTGAGCGTTGGGGCCGACGAGGCAGGCGCCGATCCCTTTGACATCCTAAGCTACGGGGCGCTCACCCTACGCGTCGAATGGCTCGAGGATCCAAGCGTATACGCCGAGGCCGAGGTTATCGTTTACGGCGAAAGGCGGCTCGGCGACTGGCGGCTTGTGCGGATAGGGCAGGACAACACCCTCGCCATCGCCTGGAGCGGCCAGCTTTGGTCCTGGGGCGACAACAGCCACGGGCAGCTTGGCCGCGCGGTCAACGCGACGACTCCTCATAATCTTCCCGGACGAGTGGGCGAATACAGCGACTGGCTCGAAGTGGGCGGCGGCGTGAGAAATACCCTGGGAATACGGCAGGAAGGCCGAGGCGCGGGCCAGGGAGGCTCTCTTTGGTCCTGGGGCGCCGCCGGCTCAGGGGCGCTGGGCCTGCCCGGCGTCACGGCCAACCAGGACCGCCCGATTCGCGTCGGAAACTGGAACGACTGGATCGCCGTGGCCGGCGGGGTGGACGTTTCCTACGGGCTGCGGCTGGACGGAACGCTTTGGGCCTGGGGCGCGAACAACGTGGGGCAAATAGGCGACGGAACGAACGCAAGCCGCGACGCCCCGACGCGGGTTGGAAGCGCGGCGCAGATTCGCGGGGATCAGGGCGAATGGCTTTTTAGCTCGGTGTCCTCCACCGTCGCCCATGCCGTGGCGGTACGAAGGGACGGAACCCTTTGGGCCTGGGGCAACGGCTCCAGCGGACGGCTTGGCAACGGCTTCGAGGCGAACGCCCACGCGCCGGTGCAGGCGCTCCATCCTCAGGCGGCGCAGGGCCGCCGCTGGGTTACGGCCAGCGCCGGCCAGGACTTTACGGTGGCCGTCGACGATCAGGGCGTGGCCTGGTCCTGGGGCTTCAACGGCGGCGGCACGCTTGGCCGATCCGATCTTCCCAACGGCGGCCGCGCCCTTCTTCCCGGCCGGATAAACCACGATCACAGCGGCGCCAATGCCTGGCGCTTCGTGCAGGCCGGGCGCAACCATTCCATGGGATTAACCATGGACGGCCGGCTCTTTACCTGGGGGCAGGACGGACACGGCCAGGCCACCGGCGCGGTGCGGGTAAACCTTTCCGTGCCCAACGTCCTTTCGCCGCGCGAATTTACCGGAGTGGACGGCAGCCTTGCCGGCCAACGATGGATTTCCATCAGCAGCGGCGGCCTGTACAGCCTGGCCGTCCGCGCCGACGGCCAGCTTTGGGGCTGGGGCGCGAACGCCAACGGAAACCTCGGCATTATAGGCGCCCAACTAACGAACCAC
>WRAL01000005.1 GCA_009780285.1 Treponema sp. | reverse complement strand
TACGGAGATGAGAAGTAAACCCCGCCCGGACACGCGCTCCGAAAACACCCCCCGAAGACACCCCCCGAAAACCCCCCCCGAAAACACCCCTCGAAAATACCCCCCGAAAACTAGCCAGAAAATTCTTGATATTATCAAGAAAGACCCAAAAATCAGCATACGCGGAATAGCGGATTTAATAGGCGTTTCTCCCGCAACGGTCAAAGATCAGTTGAACCGGATGAAAGACAATAACCTAATAGCGCGAGATGGCCCAAATAGAGGCGGCAGTTGGAAAATTATTGAATAGAGAGGCACTTGCAAAACTTCAGGTTGGCAAGTGCAGCCGCTAAAAAATGCATGTTTCGTAGCCCATAGGGCGAGAAACTGCATAGCCTCTTGCAAAACTAACCGAGTTTTGCAAGAGGCTCTAAAGCAATATAAATCCCCTGCCAACAGCCAGCTGGAATCTTAAGCCCACGCATACTCGCCCCATAGATCCAAGCCACACAATCCAAACCGCGTTGCACCTCAATCTATGGGCTGGATGCTAACAATCCCAGGTATGCCGCGAATGCCCTTCATCACGGCCTTAAGATCGTCGGCCTTCGTTAGTTGCATGGTGAAGGTGCCGATAAGCCTGTTCGCGCCGGTGTCTTCAAGGCGGCCTTCGATAAGATGCCCCTGCCATTTGCGTATCGCGCCTTCAAGCTCGGAAAAAAAGTTCGCGGTCTGCTTCGCCTCAACCCTAAAGCGCCGGAGCAAGGTTGAATCGGCATTTTCCCATTCGGCGTCAATTCGCCTGGATTCAAAATCAGGATTGCTTAAAATGCTGCGGCAATTTTTTCGGTGAATTATCACGCCCCTTCCGCGAGAAACATAGCCTACTATTTCGTCTCCGGTAACGGGATTGCAGCAGCGCGCAAAACGTATCATCAGATTTTTTTGATCTTCCACGCTTACGCGCATGGCGTTCGACAAAGGCTGAATAACCCTTTGCATATACGGCGCCGGCTCTACTTGGGCTTGGGCTTGGGCTTGGGCTTGGGCTTGCGCTTGCGCCTGTGTTTGCGCGCTTTCCATAACGCGGGCCGCAGCGGCCTCGGCGGCGGCTTCGGCCTTTTTCTTTTCGGCAATAAAAAACTCGTCGTTTTTTTCAAGCCAGGATCGTATCTTGTTGCGCGCCTTTGTCGATTTCGCTATCACAAGCCAATTAAGATTGGGATGCGCCGAAGGGCTTGTCAGTATTTCAATCACTTGCGCGTTTTTTAGCGGAGCGCTAAGCGGAATGATCGCGCCCCCGGCCTTTGCGCCCATGCAATGATCCCCAACCGCCGAATGCACTTGATACGCAAAATCAATGGGCGTGGATCCGGCCGGCAGCCTTAGAACGTTTCCCTGCGGCGTAAACACGTAAACCCACTTCCTAAAAAGCTCCTGCTTGATTCCATCCAGCCAAAGCAGGGCCGAGTCCGCGCTTTCCGCCTCATCCCCGGCGTTTACTTGCGCGCTCGCTTTCCAATCTTTCATTTTATTGACAATCGCGACGGCCCGCGTCTTGTCCTCTTCGTCCTTCGCGTCAGCCAATTGGCCTTGCTTGTAAAGCCAATGGCTGGCAACGCCGAATTCCGCCATCTGATGCATTTCCTTAGTGCGGATCTGTATCTCAAGCAGGCGGCCTTCCTCGCCGGCTTCCTCCTGGCCCTGCGCGCCTTCCTCAACCACGACGGCGGTATGAAGGCTTTGATAGCCGTTTGGCTTGGGCTTCGCGATATAATCCTTGAAAGAACCGCTAACAGGTTCCCACAAGTTGTGCACGATCCCTATCATCGTGTAACAGTCCTCGATGCAGTCGCACAAAACGCGCATGCCGGAAAGGTCGTGTATCGCGTCAGCCGGCTTGCCGCGCTTTTTCATTTTCATGTAAACAGAATAAAAATGTTTCGCGCGGCTTTTTATTTCGACGGATATGCCGGCCTTTTTCGCCGAAACGATTATCGCCTCGCGCGCAAGCTCCAGAAAAAGGCTGCGTTCGTCGCGCTTTTGCGAAACTATGCTTTTTATTTGCTGGTACGTTTCGCGGTTGAGAAACTTTAGCGAAAGGTCTTCCATTTCGGCCTTGATCCAGGAAATACCAAGGCGGTCGGCCAAGGGCGCGTATACATTAAGGCATTCGCGCGAGGCCGCCTTGCGCTCCTCATTGTCCTCGCCTTCAAACGCGCGCAAGTCCCACAGCTTTTGCGCAAGCACGATAATCGTCGCGCGAATATCGTCCGTTAGCGCAAAAAGCATGTTACGAATATTTTCAGCCTCGTGCGCCGTCTTAACCCCTGTTTTAAGGCCCTTGATCTTTTGCACGTTCCTGACAAGCGCATGAGCGGAGCCAACATTCGCGAATGTCTCCAAGAGCGTTTCTTCATCAAGGCATTCGAAAATAAGCGCGGCGATAACAGTGTCTGTGTCCATGCCGAGATCGAGCAGTATGCCCACGACGCCGACGCAACGGCTTTGCAGCGCCTCATTGCCCGGCAAATCAAGCGCGGCCATAATTCGCTCGCGCTTGCCTTCGGCCGGAAGGCCACCATCGGAGAAAATCTTTTCTATTGCCAGCGCAAGCTCTTTCACGGCAACATGATAAAGGTTAATCGCCTTTTTGAAAAGCCTCGAGCGCCCTATCCCGGCCGGAAAGGTCCTTGATTGCCCCCCCGGGCTCAAGGCCGGCGCTTTCGAGCATGAGCGCGATGGCGGGCATTTGGCGCGGGTCGGCTTCCAGCATCAGGCTTCCGCCGGGCAGAAGGAAGCGCGGCGCCTGCGCGACGATTTTTCTGATGATGTCCAGCCCGTCGGCGCCGCCGTCCAGCGCAAGAATCGGCTCGCCGCGAACCTCGGCGCTCAGGCCGGGGATTTCGCCGTCGGGAACGTAGGGCGCGTTCGCGGTTATCAGGTCGAACGCGCGCGCGTCCCCGGCGGAAAGAGCCTGGAAAAGATCGCCCAGGCGAAAATGTACCGCGCCGAGGGGCAAAAGGCACGCGGCGTTGATTTTTGCCACTTCCAGCGCGCCTTGCGAAATGTCCGTGGCCCAGGCCTCGAGATCCGGCCTTTGGCTTTTAAGCGCGATCGCGATGGCGCCGGATCCCGCGCATAAATCCAGTGCGCGTAAATTAGGCGTTTTTTTTCCGGCAAGGCGCGAAAGCGCCGCCTCCACCAGGCATTCCGTGTCCGGACGCGGGACAAGAACATTTTTGTTGACAAAAAATTCGAGGCCGAAAAATTCTTTTTTTTCAAGAATGTAGGCGACGCATTCACCGGAACGTCGGCGCTCGATAAAGGCGCGAAAACGTTCGAGCGCTTCCGGATTGAGCGCGTCCGAATCGCGGCGCGCCGCCACAAGCGCGCTTCGATTTACGCCCAGCGCATGCGCCAGCAAAAGATCCGCGTCCAGCGCGGGGTTTTCGATGCCAGCGCCGGAAAGAAGCGCCTTGCTTTCGGCAAGCGCTTCGCCAATGGTCATGCTATTGCGACGAGTCGGAGCTTGACTTGCGCAGCAGCTCCTCCTGAGCGGACAGCTTGAGCGCGTCGAAAATTTCGCCAGCCTCGCCTTCCATTATACGATCCAGTTTATAAAGGGTAAGGCCGATGCGATGATCGGTAACCCTGTTGTCGGGAAAATTGTACGTCCGTATTCGCTCGGAACGATCGCCGGATCCAACTTGCGTCTTTCGCGCCTCGGCGCGCTGGGCGTTGGCCTTCGCCTCTTCCATTTCGTATATGCGCGAGCGCAAGATGCGCATGGCCTTAGCCTTGTTTTTAATCTGGCTCTTTTCGTCCTGGCAATGAACGGTAACGCCCGAAGGCAAGTGCGTAATGCGCACGGCGGAGTCGGTCGTGTTGACGCTCTGCCCGCCCGGGCCGCCGGCGCGCATTACGTCAATGCGCAAGTCTTCCTGCTTTATGTCAACCTCGGTTTCGTCGGCCTCGGGAAGCACGGCCACCGTTACCGCCGACGTGTGGATCCGGCCGGAAGTTTCCGTTGTTGGGACGCGCTGCACGCGATGAACGCCGGATTCGTAGCGCAGGTTTTCATACACGTTCGATCCGCTTATCGAAAAAACTATTTCCTTTATGCCGCCAAGCTCGGTTTCGTTCGAGTTCATTATCTCGAATTTCCAGCCGCGCGTTTCGGCAAAGCGGGAATACAGGCGGTACAGGTCGGCGGCGAAAAGCGCGGCCTCGTCGCCTCCGGTTCCGGCGCGTATTTCCATAATAATATTTTTTTCATCCAAGGGATCCTTGGGAACAAGAAGCAGCTTGAGCTTGTCCTGCGCGCCTTGCAAAAGCGCCTCAAGCTCGCGCGCCTCCTCGCGCGCAAGCTCGCGCATGTCGGGGTCTTTTTCCTCCTGCGCCAAGGCACGCGCCTCGTCAAGCCGCTTTTCCAGGCCCTCGACCTCGTCGCGCGCCGCGACGACATCGCCAAGCTGCGAATACTCGCGCATCGTGTCCCTGTAGCGTTTCTGGTCTTTCGTGAGCTCGGAATCCTGTATTAAAAGCGACACTTCCTCAAAGCGCCGCAGAATCGAAGCAAGCCGTTCGTTCATTATACCCTCGCAGTAGTTGTTCCGTTTTTTTGTTAATAGTCTTCCATCGTATCCACGCTGTTTACGGAGAACACGATATTGAAAGCGGTGCCCCTGCCCAATTCCGTTTGCAGTTTTATGCTGCCCCCGGATGCGCGGATTCTATCGTGGACAAGATAAAGGCCGACGCCACGGCCGGCGTGAATGCTGTCATCGCTGTCCGCCGTGCTAAGGCCGGGAAGGAAAATCGCGTTTATCAGCTTGCCTTTATTGTCAGCATCCTCTTCGCTGATAAGATTCATCGACAGGGCTTTGTCGCGGATCTTGTTAAAATCGATTCCTTTGCCGTCGTCGGCCACCCGTATGTGAATGGATTTGTCCACAAGCTTCATCGAAAGCTGCACGGTTCCCGTTTCGTTTTTCCCGGCCGCGCGCCTTTCTTCCGGGGTTTCAAGGCCGTGAACGACGGCGTTGCGGACAAGCTGCACCAGCACTTCCTTTATAAGCCGCCTTGGGCCGGAGGAGATTACCTGCATGTCTATTCCGGCGGAAACAAAACGAGTTTTTTTCCCCGAGTCCGTCGCCACTTTTTGAGCGGTCATGCGAAGCGATTCCATGAAGATTTCCTCGCTCGATTTTAAGGCCTCCCCATCGTCCATCCTGAAAATCTTTATGCGTTCGTAAAGCTCTTTGATTGCGTCTTTTTCATCCGTAAGTTTTTTCGCCTCCGTCGCCAGCCCAAGAATATCGTGCAATTGAAGAGTCGTCTCAAGGGCGCGCAGCTTTTTTATTCGCGACTCAAGCTCATGCACCTTCGAGCCAAAGTTGCTAAGCCCCACGGTAACGGCGTTGGATTTTATCGAATGCGCCAATTGGTACGTTTCCAGCAGCAATTCCGCGTTGGACAACGTGCTTTCAGACCAAATTCTATTGATAAGAGCGAAATTGTGCTCCATGTCCTCGAGGAACGAATCTATGATATATGGATCCGTCTGCAAAAGCTCGAAAAGGTTGCTCATTTCGTCCTGGCGCTTCTTTTCCTCCCTGTTGAATTTCTCCTGCAACTCCACGTCCGAAGTGATATCGTAAATAGTCGCAAGGATGACTATTCCGCCTTCCCCTTGGTCAACGGCCGTAAATTCGCAGTTGAATATTTTCTTTACGTTCTGCGAAACGACGTAGCGCAGCTCGTGAAGCGGGTTAATTTCCCGAAGGGTGTTGGCGTGAAAAGCGTCGTCGAAAACCATGTCAAAATAATCCTTGACGGCGCTAAGCTCGGCGGCCGAAAGAGAGCCGGAAAGAATTTCAATAAAACTTCTCCCCGCGATGTTTGAAAGCGAGAACGCCTCCTCAAGGAAAAGCGAATAATTTTCCTGTATCACATAATTCCTGTCCATGAAAAACAAGCCTATCTGAAGGCTGTCCTTCATCGCCACGATCTCGTCGCGCTCGTCCACGTGGGGCATGTCAAGCAAAGTGACAAGGGTTTCCTTTTTCTGGCCGTGCTCAAATATCGTGCTGGACAGCGCGCGGAAGTGCTGTTTTTTCCCGTTCAGCGAAAATTCCCAGTCTTCCTCGTGCAAATCCCTGTGCCCAAGCATCCTGTCGGCCAGGGTTTTAAGATCCCTGCCTGGGAAAAGATCGATAAAGGGCCGTCCTCTGGCCACCCTGCCCTCGCTCCCCGCCAAATCCGACATGGGCTTGCTCATGTAAAGGACCCTGTTGTCGGCATCCAGCAGCGCAACGAAGTCATGCGTCGTGGCCAGGTAATTGCTGAAGGAATTGGTCGCGGCGAGGATTTTGCCGAAATAGTTTGTGGTGTTCCATGAGATGACAACCCAAACGGCGCAACAAAACATGAACAGAAAAAAGACTCCCCAGATCTCCACGGGCATTAGGCCTTCTTCCAAAATCGGAACGCCATAAAGATAGAGCGCAACAATCGCAGCGGCCTGCATCATAATATAGGTAAACGTTCTGCTAAAACTTGCGTAAAGGGAGCTGAGCCCGCATATGAATACACATGCAATCAAAAAGAATGTCTCATACCTTGCGTTCATGAGCAGGGCTATAAAATTGAGCCCGAACAAAACCGCGGGCACAACAAAGGCCAACTTTGGCAGGTTTCTTAACGATCTGAAAACCCTCAGCATCGTAATCACTAGCACCGTTGAAATTATCACGCTTGTCACGAGCGTCTCGACGGCGCCCACTTCCGCCGCGCCTATCGCGGAAATCGCGCCAAGAAACACTGTCAACGCGATTACGGACGCGTTCGCAATGGCGAACCTGCCCGCTTGCCGCTTGTCTATGCCGATTTCCACAGATCGCGTCTCCCTTAGCTGGCCGCGGGGAGGGAAATGCTGAACGCCATGCCCTTGCCCTGTTCATTTTTCATTTTTATCGTGCCGCCGGCGCTGCGCACGCAATCGCGAACGAGTCCCAAGGCCACTCCATTGCCGTCGTTCGCGCTGGCGCCAAAGCCCGGAGCGAATATCGCGCCCAAAAGCTTGTTCTTATCGCCGGAGTCCTCGGCGCGGATAAGTTTCCTGCGCAGCGCCTCCTCTCGGATTTCGTCGAAATCAAGCCCGCCGCCGTCGTCGGCCACCTGCACGTTGATCGCGCCGTCCGCCTGCTTTATCGAAAGGCGTATCGTCGCCGCCTCGGATTTCCCGGCGGAGACGCGCTTGTCCGGAATCTCGATGCTGCGCAAAAGCGCGTGGCGAATAAGCTGCGCCGTCACCTCCGCGATAACCTCGCGGTGCCCCGTTTCAAGCGCGGCGGCGTCAATGTCGGACGCGACGAAGCGCGCCTTCTTTCCTATCTGCTGCGACAGCCGCTCGGCGCAGTCGCGCATGGAATCCAGAAATTCCCCTGGCCCTTCCGGGCCGTGGCTCTTGGCGCTGCGCTTGAACGCCGTTATTCCGTCCAAAATCTGCTTGAAGCCGTTGCCTTCCTGCACCAGCTTTTCGATTTCCATCGTAAGGTGGAGCATGTCGTCGAAGGGTATCTCCCCTTCGGCGCCCAGAAGCTTCTTTATCTGATCTTCCACTTCGTGCACCTTGGAGCCAAAGTTCCCAAGGCCGATGGTAACGGCGTCGGACTTGATCGAATGCACCAGCTGATAAATCGCCAGCAATATGTCATTGTCCGAAAGCTTGGTGTTGCCCATTATTTTGTAAACGCGGCCGAACTGATGCTCGATGTCTTCAAGAAAGGCGTCGAAGGTCGCCGGCTCCACCTGGAAAAGCTCGAAAAGGTTGCTCATGGCGTCCTGCCGCTTTTTTTCCTCCGCATGGAGCAATTCCTGCAGCTCGACCCTGGCGGTTATGTCGTAAACAGTGACAAGAACGACCGCTTCGCCATTGCCGCGCTGGACCAGCAAAAAACCGCAGTTGAAAATTTTATTGACGCCCGCCTGATCCATGTACCGAAACGCGATGAGCGGGTTGATCGCGCCCAGGTATTCCACGGAAAACGTTCGGTCGAAAACCATGTCAAGGTAATCCTTGGTGGACTCCATCTCGGAGGGCGCAAGGGATCCTTTAAGATAATCCGTAAAGCGTTTTCCCCTTAAATTCGTATCCGACAGCACTTCCTCGAGGTGCCGCGAATAGTTGTCCTGTATCACAAAGTCGCGGTTCATGAAGAAAAAGCCCACCTTGATGTTGTCCTTCATCGCGGCAAGCTGGTCCCTCTCGTCGATATCGGTAACGTCCAGAAGGGTAACCAGGGCCCCGCTCTCGCCAATCATGCTGTTGGAGAAGGCCTTGAAGTGGCGCCTTTTCCGGTACTGCGTAAATTCGCAGCTCGCCTCGCTTGGCGCCTCGTTCCACAGGACCTCGCTGACCATGGCCTTGAGCTCCCGCTTGGGGAGAATGTCGATCAGCGGGCGGCCCCGCGCGAGGCCCAGGTCGTCGATATGCGCCAGATCCGCCATCGGCTGGCTTATATGAACCACCTTGTTCTGGCTGTCCAGCAGGGCGATGCGGGTTAGGGTTGTCTGCAAGTAGGCCCCAAAGAAATTCGCCTCCTCGGTAACTTCCCTAAAGGCGGTTCTCGCGGCCCGCGTTCCGATGAGCAAGAAAAAGCAGCAGCCCATATAGCTGAGAAAAATGCCAAGCTCCGTTATCGACAGATCGTAAACGCCCAGCACGGGGGATCCCAAGGCGTACAACTCCATGAGCACGGCGCCGTGAAGCGCTATGTAAAAAACCGTTTGCGGGGTATTCGCGTACAGACAGCTAATGCCGCAGATCACGAACGAAAGAAACAGGAAGACCGTGACGCTCTGGAACTGCTCGTTGCCGAGCAGGACCAGGTAAGTCAGCGCGAAAAGGACGGCGGGAATAATAAAGGCGCACTTGGAAAAGTCGAGCGCCGTTCTATCGATCGCCACCATCACTATTATGGCGATGGCAAAAATCGGCGTCAAATAAAACGAGAGGGGAGAGACCACTATGGCCCCCTGCTCGTCAACGATGCTCATGAGCAAAATCGCGAAGGCCACCAAAAGCACGGCAATCGAGGTTAAGTTCGCGGCTAAGAACATCCTTTGGTTTTCATGTCTGGTCCGGATTTTCGCCTCAGCCATTTTCCCCGCCCTCTTGCCTAGCTATCGCTTGCGGCGCCGCGGCGCATGGTCGACTCCAGCTTTCGCGTAAGCTCGTCGACCGTCACAAAAGCCACGGCGCCTTCGTTTACCTCGAAAGAAATGCTGGTGTCCATAAGGTATTCCCCGTCGGTCTGTATGAACATGGCCCTATCCGATTCCACCTCCACCTTTTTCGCCTTTAGGCGCAGGCAGTTTCTCGGCATTTTCCCGGCGGCGTACCGCCTGTGGCTTGACAGCGTGGACAGGGGGGCGGCGGGCTTGAACAGAGCCACGTCGAGAAAGCCGTCGTTCGGCTGGGAATCGTCCAGCCGCGCGCCGGTCCGCCCAAAGCCCGGCGCGTTCGCCACGCTTACAAGGCTGTACCTGCCGCTGTAGTCCTCCCCGTCGATGACGATCCTGTATTGGCGCGCCGCCACGTCCCTCTTGTGAGCCAGGGCGATTTTTCGAAGCCAGCGCTGCAGGCCGGAGGCGCGGCGGGAGCTCCCCCGCCTGGCCGCCTCCCACTCGTTTATCCTGATCGCCGCCGCGGCGCCTAGGCCCACGGAGCAGCCGGAAATGGCGTAGTTGTTCCCAACCTCGATCACGTCAAGGCCAACTATCTCTTCGGCCTCCTCAGTCCAGCCCCGCCTGTCGCTGATATATCGCGTTAAGGCGTTCGGGGCCCCGGCCGGCATGCAGGCCAGCTCCGCGCCGGCGATTCCGACGATGGCGTTCAGGCAGTCGAAGAGAATGCCGTCCCCCCCGATAGCGTAGACGCGCAGGGTGTCGCCGCCCGCCCCGTCAATCTGCTCCTGGATGATTCCGAAAGCGGCGCGGGGAAATTTCGAGATGGCAGTGATGTAGTCGGAATTATCCTGCGCCCTGAAGTGCTCGCTTATGGAATCCTGTAGGGCATCGATCCTCGAGATCTGGCCGGAAAAAATGTTTTGGTCTATGATAAAAACATGTCTCATAATAATTCCTTCGGCGGCAACGGGCGCAGTCGCGCTAGGCCTTCACCATGTCCGCCAGCAAGAAAAAGGCATCGTTCCCGTGCTTGAAAGAAACGCACAGGATTCTGGAGCTTTTTCCGGGCCACGCGAACTTGTGGCCTTTTCCCTTAACGATCGTGGGAAGGGAAATGACGATCTGCTCCCCGCCCTCCACGTACTGCTTTATATTCCCGGCGATGATGTTCACTATCTCGCCGATGGCGTCAACGACGTCGTCGTCCAGATCCGCAGGCTCCGAACCTATGAGCTTGCCGGTTATTTCCAGCGCGAATTTCCGCTGCAGCGAAACGACCACCGCCCCGCGAACGGCGCCGGAAAGCCCGATCACAGCGGAAATATCCCTGTCAAAGACAAGCGTTCGCCCGGAAAAGTGCGGGTTGCCAACCACCAAGTCCATGCCCACAAAGTCCTTGAAGGTATGCAACGTAGACTTGACGAAGGGCTTTACGTAAAGCTCAAGTATATCCATGCGTCACCTCTCATATTAACCCGTTGAATCTGGGAATTTTGCTTAATTTTTCTTTGACTGTCCCTATGTTGACTGGCTTTATGATATAGTCCGTGGCGCCGTGCTTTAGCGCCTCTATCACGCTGAATTTCGCGGACTCGCTCGTGACCATGATGATGGGCAGCTGTTTGTATTTTTCCTTTGCCCGCACTATCTTGAGAAACTCGATCCCGGAAAGCCTGGGCATGTTCCAGTCCAAAAGAACAAGATCGATAGGAAAGGCCTCCAAAAGCGTTATGGCCTCCTCCCCGTTACTCGCTTCGACGGCGGTAAAGGAAAGCCCCAGACCTATGAACATTCCTTTCACGGTGTTGCGCATGATTCTTGAGTCGTCAACAATTAGGATTGTCATAGCCAATTCTCTCCGTGCTCTTCATTATACTTATATTTCGGCCAAGATGCAACCCAGCGTTAGCTAAAACAGCCTTTGGCTTGCGACGCCCGCCACCACGTCGCGCCGGAAACTACGGCCGGCCCGTCAGGCGCAAGCGAAAGCCCAGTGATGCAAATAATCAGACAAAAAATACGAAAATAATCGCTATTCTTGTTTGATTCAGCCGAATATTCGAATCCCAATGCCAAACCCGTTCCAGCGGAGACAACGGCTCCCCGGAGCCCCTTCTCCCCATGCGCCGCGTGGAGCAGGCGCGCCGACCTTGCCTGGCCTGGCCTTAAGGGCCATTTGTAGAAACGTATTGATGCGCGGAAGGCCCTGGGAAAGGCGGCGCCGGCTTAACCTCGGAATCGGGCTAAGCCAGCGGCGCTCGCCTTAGAATGATATACCCAGGTAAAGGGAAGTGCGCGGGCCGGTCGTGCCCAGAAGCCAGGTAGCCGGCAGGTCCATTTGCTGGGACCTCGACATGGTGGAAGTGATCAGGAAGCCAATGCTCGCCATCGCCTCCACAGAGAAGGCCACCCTGTACTTGCTGGGGAAAATCCACTTGAAGCCAACGCCGGGATATGCGCTGAAGGCGTAAATCCATTCGTCGTCGTCAAGATCCAGGGGATCTTCGAAGAGCGCATTGGAATTGGGGTTGCCCAGCTGGAACTGGAATCCGCCGGAAACGAACCAGCCTTCCACATACTTCTCCTGCCAATACCAGCGCCCGGTAACGCCGGCGTTCAGCAATATTGCCGTCGCCTCATCATTGTCGAGCGTGAGGTTGCCCGGATCGAGGTCGATGCTGGCATAGCTAAACGCAAACCTTATCGAAGCCGCCGGTAAAATAGCATATTCATACGCCAGATCTACGCCGTAGCCATCATAGACCGGGGCATAGAGGATAGGGAACGGGTTCACGGTTACCGCCATCCGCCTGTTGCCGTCAAAGGCATCCTGTTCCTGACCAAAGGCCGGCATTGCAAGCGCGGCCACCGCAATTGCGACTAATATTGCTTTCATACTGTAAGTATAGTGCGGCGCAACAAGCGGCGCAAGCCTTTTTCTTCGAAAAAAGAAAAAAATATCCCTCCAGCCCGAAGCATAAAGTCGCTCTAGCTCCGAGCGGGGCCCTTGACAATTTACCCTCGCCGGCTCATACTATGCGCATTGAAGCCCCGCTCGCTAAGCGCGAATTCCATATTCCACCATATAAAAGCGCCGCCCTCTTCCCCTTGTTGTTGCCAAGCGCCCTTCTCCGGTGTAAGCTATCCGTAAGAGGAGGCGCGGGGCATGAAGGGTACAAAAGGAAGGGTTACGATTCCCACGGACGTTGACGTGATCGCTCAGACGCTGGCGATTATGGAAAGATGGGGCGCCGACGCGGTGCGGGACTGCGACGGCACGGAATTCCCCGAGGAACTGAAGGGCGCCGGCGCGAAAATCTACAATACTTATTACACCACGCGCAAGGACAACGCCTGGGCGAGGGCCAATCCCGAGGAAGTGCAGCAAGTCTACATTATGACGGGCTTCTTCGCCTCGGCCGGCGGGCCGCTGGAGATTCCGCTTTTGAAGGGAATCAGCGCCGACCTTCTGGCCGTGAACGAGCGCGACGACATCAGGCGCTGGTGGGAGGCTATCGACCGAACGGCCGGCCGCGCGCTTTCGCCGGACGAATGGCGCCACGACCGGAGCGCAGGCGCGGTTGTTATCGATAAGCCTATTCCGTTTCACGAATACACCGTAAGTTTTTTGGCCTACATTATTTGGGATCCGGTTCACATGTATAACGCCGTTACCAACGATTGGAAGGATTTCGAGCGCCAGATTACCTTCGACGTGCGCCAGCCGAAAACCAGGGCTTTTTCGATGCAACGCCTGCGCGACTTTTTGGCGGCGAATCCCGGCGTTGACGTTGTTCGCTTTACCACGTTCTTTCACCAGTTCACGCTGATTTTCGACGAGCTGCGCAGGCAGAAATACGTTGACTGGTACGGCTATTCCGCGTCTGTTTCCCCGTACATTCTCGAACAGTTCGAGCGCGAGGCGGGCTACGCTTTTCGCCCGGAATTTATAATCGATCAGGGTTATTACAATGGCCAGTACCGGATTCCGAGCAAGGAATACCTTGACTTTATGGCCTTTCAGCGCCGCGAGGTGGCGAAGCTGGCCAAGGAAATGGTCGATATTTGCCGCGAGGCCGGCCGCGAGGCCATGATGTTTCTCGGCGATCATTTTATCGGCTGCGAGCCTTGGATGGACGAGTTCGCCGGCATCGGCCTTGACGCGGTCGTGGGCAGCGTAGGAAACGGCGCGACCCTGCGCCTGATTAGCGACATCAAGGGCGTGAGATACACCGAGGGCCGTTTTTTGCCGTACTTTTTTCCCGACGTTTTCAGGCCGGGGGGAAACCCCGTCGAGGAGGCGCGGCAAAACTGGCTTACCGCGCGCCGCGCCATCTTGCGCAAGCCTATAGACCGCATCGGCTACGGCGGCTACCTCAAGCTGGCGCTTGATTTTCCGGACTTCATCGATTACGTCGCGCAGGTTTGCGACGAGTTCCGCGCGTTGTACGAAAACGCCAAATCAGGCGCGCCGCATTCGCGCGCCAAGGTCGCCGTGCTTAACTCTTGGGGAAGGATGCGCGCCTGGGGAAACCACATGGTGCATCACGGGCTTTATCACAAGGAAAATTACAGCTATTTCGGCGCCATCGAGTATCTTTCCGGCGCGCCTTACGACGTGGTTTTTCTTAGTTTTGACGACATTGTCGAAAACCCCGGCGCGCTGGCCGGCATCGACGTGATTATCAATTCAGGCGGCGCGGGCACGGCGCACTCCGGCGGCGCGCGCTGGGCGGAGCCGCGCGTTATTGGCGCTATCCGCGCGCATATAGCCGCCGGCGGCGGCTTTATCGGAATAGGCGAGCCAAGCGCGCATCAGAGCGAAGGCCGTTTTTTCCAGTTGGCGCAGGCGCTTGGCGTGGAACAGGAAAACGGCTTTACCCTTGGATACAACAAGTACAACAGGGACGTGGCGCCGCACTTTATTACCGAGGGTTTCAGCGTCGGCGCCTTGGATTTTGGCGAGGGCGCGCGCAATGTTTACGCGCTTGAAGGCGCGGCATTGCTTGCGCAGCGGGATGGTGAAGCGCATATGGTGGCCAACGAATACTTCGGCGGAAGATGCGTCTACTTTAGCGGCCTTCCGTATTCGAGCGAGAACGGCGCGCTTCTTGACCGCGCGATCCTGTGGAGTTGCGGCAAGGAAGGCGCGCTGCGGGAATGGCATTCGGAAAATCCCTTCGTCGAGGTTCATTACTATCCGGGCACGAAAAAATACTGCGCCTGCAACAATTCCAGCGAAAAGCAGCGCTCGCTAATTTATGGCGCGCCGGGAGCCAAGCCGATCGAGATCGATCTTGCCGCCGGCGAGCTTAAATGGATGGAAGCGTAGCGCCCGCGCTTATCTCGGGCGTGCCGGCCGCGCCTTGAACGATGGGCAGTTTCCGCCGGTTGTATTGTAGACCTCGATGCTGGGAATAAGCCTGGACTTGATCTCGAAGATTTCGCAGGCGTGGGGCAGAAAGGGATCCCAGCTTACCTTGTAGTGCGCGCATTTAAGGCAGTTGGGAGCGCGGGGCGTTTTGCTTTTGCCTTCATCGGCCACGGTTTCGGCTAGGCGTTGATGCCGAAGAGCATTCCGGCGAAGACGTTCGGCTGGGCGAAAGGGCCTTCCAAGAGGCCGGCGGCCTGGACATCGGCGCGGGCCTGCGCGTACTGTTCGAGCGCGGCGTTCATTAGGTCCTGCATGTCGGCATAATCGAGCGCAAGCGGCGACGTTTCCCGCGCGGACGCTTCCGGCATGGCGAATTGCGGAGCCGCCCGCTCGAAAGACGCCATCGCTTCGGACCTCGCTTCATGGCTTGCGCTGCGCAGCTGGGTTTCCGCCCGCGCAAGCTGCTCGTTCAGCTTGTCAAGCTGGCCCAGAAGAATGTCTATCACGGTGACGGCGTCGATCGAGGCCCCTTGCGGCGCGCCTGCGCCCGAGACCTCGGGCGCGACGGCAGGCCGCGCCTGAAAACTTTCGAATCGCGCGTAATCCACGCCTTGAACAGGCTGGTATGTTGCTGCTGCAATTGTCATGGCGGCATCCTCCTACGGTCAAAGTTAGGCTCGACAATAACCCTCTTTGTCCATAGTATCGGACTTTCGAAGGAAAACTTGAGGCCATTCAACCAATTTTTTTCGCATTCCGTCGGCTTAGGCCTCCGGCTTCGGTCGTCGGCAAGGCAGGGCGCTTGACAAAAGCGCAAGGACGCAGTATATATAATGTATGAACGGCGACCTTTAGCGCGGCGGTTCATCTTTTGGTATTGGGCGGGGTTTTCCGCCTTTTACGCGCCTGCCCGTAGGGGCGGGTAATTTTTTGATTGATTTATTGCAAATAAGGAAAAATCGATGATAAAGAAAATTTCCATTTCGCTTGTTTTTATGTTTGTTGCGGGCTTGTGTTTTTCACAAGCAAATTTTGATGAAATGCCAAGACACACGATTACTGTCGATTTCGGCCCAACGATCATCGGAGTGGGCATAGGCCCCATAGTGGACAATTTCGTACCTCTAATAGATACTGACGGTTCGTCCGGTTTTGGCTTTGGATTGCAATACGAATATCAAATCCATCCACGAGCAAGCGTCGCGGGAAGATTTTCCCACATGAGAGTCGGGCTGGACTATGTAGGACCTAACGAAGAAAAATATTTGCTAAGAATTTCATCTTTTTCCATGGAAGCGCATGGCCGCTATTTTCCCTTTGGCGATATGTTTTTTTTGAGCGGCATGTTAGGCTACGCGCATCTCTCAATTGGCGGCGTTAGCGGTTTTAGCGCTCTTTTCGACTTTGGCGAAAATACCAATGACAGCGGCGAAAAGAGCTACTTTAAACTCGGTTTAAGAATGGGCTGGCGAATTAGCGCAAGCGAAAGCGGCGGATTTACATTCGAGCCATCGCTAGGATGGTTTTGGGGATTGGGGGGAGGCGAGACTCTTGGCAGCAGAATGTACAGCGATCCTAATGACGCAAAGGCCTTTGACGAATATGCCTCGCTGCTTGCAAACTGGGGCTTTGTCGGCGGGCCGCGCTTTACTCTTGCTTTTGGCTGGAGATTCTAGCGGAATCCCTTCCCTTTCCAGGTAACATCGCCCGCCAATTGAATTTTTTCCTCCGCGCCGGTAAAATGTCGGCGAGGAAGGAAGAAAGATATGGCTGAACATGCTCGGACGCGCGAGGAATCGCGCAGAGTGTACGCCGACTACAACGCCACTACCCCGCTGCTCCCGGAAGTGCGCGAGTCGATAATAGAGGATCTTGACATTTACGGAAACGCCTCCAGTATGCACGGGAGCGGGCGCGCCGCGCTGCGGCGGGTGGAGGAGG
>WRAL01000004.1 GCA_009780285.1 Treponema sp. | reverse complement strand
TCGCCCAGGGGCGCGTTGCGAGTCGCCTCGCTCAAAATATCGTGGGGAAAAAAGCGCACCCTTTCGCGAATCGCGCGCGAAACGACATGCTCGTGGCCGTTTGGCGCAAGGTACATGTCCATCACATGCTTCCAGGCGCTTGCTTCCGGCCGAACGGAATCGGCGCCGTAGCGCCCGGCCTTCGCCTTTTTTATCGACTGCGCGCAGGAATCGAAAGCGTCCACCTCGAACTCGAAATCAAGCCCGCCGGCTTTCAGGTGTTCAAGCATCATCGCTATGCTGTAGGCCTCGCAGCCTATCGAGGTCGCCGCCGAGCAAACACGCAAGGGGCGACTCAGCGTAGCGATGCGAGGAAGCAGGTTGCGCGAAAGAATGTCGAAGTGGGCGCTCTCCCTAAAAAAATGCGTTTCGTTGACAATCACCGGCTTTGGCTTTTCGTAGTTGCGCACGCGGGACGCGAACACGTCCTCGTAAGCCGAGGGATTTTCGGCGAAGGAAAAGCCGCAGCTTCTTTCGATGTGGCTGTTCAGTCGGGCAAGTGAATCGCCGGCGGCTTTTATGCCCAGCATTTGCTCGATTTTACCGTGAAGAAAAAGCAGCGCCGGATCCGACGCGACGCATTCCGGGATTCCGGCCTGCGGCTCGACGCGCGCAAAGTCAATTCTTTCCATTTCCGCCTCCTTTGGCGTTTCGCAGGCCGCGCTCAGGCGAAACGAAACATTTTTTACATAGGTATCTTCGCTATAAGATACGCGCGGCTCGCCCTGATTTCAAGAAAAAAGCGCCGCGCCGCCGCCGGCTTGCGCATGGCGGGAAAACTCTGTACTATCGAAGCGCATGAGATGGGAAAAAAAGGCGATCGACAGAGAGCGGGCCAAGGAAATTTGCGCGAAATACGGCTGCGACATGCTGACCGCCTCGGTTATGCTTCGTCGCGGGATCGTCACCGGAGAGGCGGCAAAGTTCCTTTTTGAGGACGATCTGCGGCACATGAGAAACCCTTTTGATTTTCCCGGCATGGAGGACGCGGTCGAGCGCATTCTTGCCGCTAAGGACGAGGGCGAAAAGGTCCTTGTTTTTGGCGACAGCGACGTCGACGGCATCACCGGCACGGCGCTGCTCTCGCAGTACCTCGGCGAGATGGGCCTGGACGTGTCCTGGCGCATTCCGGGCGGCGACGATCCCTACGGGCTTTCGATGGAGGCCGTGGAAAGCTTCGCCGAGAATTACGGCACTCTTATTATCACCGTCGATTGCGGCATATCGCGCATAGCCGAGGTAAGGCGCGCCGCGGAGCTTTCCGTCGACGTCATTGTCACCGATCATCATGAGCCGCAGGAGGAGCTTCCCCCGGCGCTGGTCATTCTCAATCCAAAGCTTAGGGACACGACCTATCCTTTTAAGGGACTTTCCGGCTGCGCCGTGGCGTACAAGCTGGCCTGCGCGCTGCGCTTCGCGCAGAAAAGCGATCTCTACGCCCAGCCGGTCTGCCTTATTAACACGCGACCGGTGAACGACGCATGGATCGTGGAAGCGACGCGAATGCGGAACCTTTCCGTAACGGCCACGATAACCGAAACGATTGTCCCCGGGATGGTCTCGATTGGCGAAACGAGGCTGCCGGAATTTCTTGAAGGGCAGCAGATTTTTGCCTGGGACGCGCCGCAGCAAAAGCGCGCCCTCGCCAAGCTCTTTGGCGCCGGCGTTGAAATAGAGATGCTGGACGTGGCTCCTGAAATTGGCAAGGAAATTCCGCAAATTGCCGGCAAAAGCCTTCTGCGCGTAAAGGAGCTTTCGACCATAGCGAAGTATTCCGACGAGCAGATGAGCGAGCTTGATGTTTTTGTCAATCTTTTCCGTTCCTTTATTTGGAAGAGGGAAAAAATTCTTAGCGCTGATGAAAATAATGACCTACAGTTTGCCGCACTGGGAACAATCGCCGACATAATGCCCTTGCGCGACGAAAATAGAATTATCGTAAAGGCAGGGCTTAAATCAATGGCGCCGGATGGCGAGTCCTCTTCAAGAGGGGGGGGGGCGCGGCCCGGAATCCGAGAGCTGCTTGAAAAGCTAAAGCTTGCCGGCAGCCATTTTGACGTAAAGGAAATTTCCTGGCGGCTTTGCCCAACCATTAACGCCGCGCGCAGAATGGGCAGCCCGGAAAAAGCGGCGAATTTATTTTTTGAAGAGGATCCTGTCAAACGGGAAAGGCTTGCGCAGGAACTTATGGACTTGAACGCAAAAAGAAAACTGCATGAGGAAGAAGTTCTCGAAAAAATCGAAAACGCCGCGCGGGAATCTTTCGAGGCGCACGATGAAAAACTTGTTTTTGTCTGCGGCGATGAAATAAGCCGAGGCGTCGCCGGCCTTGTCGCGCAGCGTCTTTCGCGGCGTTTTAACGCGCCGGCCATCGCGGCCAGTTGCGTAGGCGACACATGCTCAGGCTCTATTCGCTCGGCGCGAGGCTATGTGATCGGCGGCATGCTTGAGCAGTGCGCGGATCTTTTTATCGATGCCGGCGGGCATGATTTTGCCGGCGGCTTCAGCCTTGCGCGCGAGAATTGGGACGCCCTGGCGCAGCGCCTGAAAATGGTGGCGCGCGGGATTGAATTTCCAGAGGACACCGAGCAAAGCATAAGCATAGACGCGGAACTGCCGCTGGACTATTTGGTTCCCGAGCGCCTGTTCAAATTGATCGATCAGTTCGCCCCTTACGGCAGCGAAAACGCCCCGCTGATTTTTCTTTCAAAAAACCTTTTGATAGAGGAAATAAATTTTATCGGCAAAACCGAGGCCAAGCACCTCAAGATGGTTTTGGCGGACGGCAAGCACAAATGGCCGGCGCTGTTCTGGGACGCGGCTTCCAAAGTCGTCCACAGGGAATTTGGCAAAGGCGATCGCGTGGACGCGCTTTTCAGCATCTCGCGCGACTGGTACAAAGGCCAGGCCACCCCTCAAATGATGATCAGCGATCTAAAGAGAAGCGCCTGACTCCACAGGCCCCGCGATCATAGCCGTTCAAGCAAGGTCATAAGCTTGCTCTGAAAGCCGTCGTCGCCCTGCTCTTCCAAAGGCGGATCCAGCTTGCCGCTGTTTCTGTAGCTGTAAAAATCCGATTGGGAAAAAATCAGATGATCCAAGAAGTGCAGGCCAAGAATGCGCGCGGCTCTTTCCAGGCGTTCGGTGATCTCGTCGTCCTCCGGCGAGGGAATGAGCTTGCCTGAAGGGTGGTTGTGAGCGACGACGAAGGCGGAGGCACGATCCTGGATCAGATCGGCGAAAACCTCGCGCGGGTGAACGATCGTGCGGTTTACAAGGCCCACCGTTACGACGCGCGATGCAAGCACTTCATGCGCGCCGTTAAGCGAGACCGAAATAAAGCATTCCTGTTTTCTGTCGGCGTTATGCCGCAAAAGCGCGAAAACATCGGAAGGCTGCCGTATCGCGCAGCCGGCGGCGCCCCAGCGCCGCCTTCCGAACTCCAGCATCGCCGCTATCGCGCAGGCCTTCGTGTTTCCCATGCCGGAAACGCGGGCCAGATCCTTTAGGTCCGGGATTTCCTTGTTTCCGTCGAGCAGCGCCATGATCTCGCGCGCCAGCTCCGCCACGTTTTTGCCCTTCGTGCCGGTGTTCAAAATCACCGCGAGAAGCTCCGCGCCGGACAGCGCGCCCGGCCCCCGTTCCGCCATTCGCTCGCGGGGAAGCTCCCGTTCCGCCATCCTCGGCGCTCTTTTCGCGCCGGAGCGTTTCCGCCCGTAATCCGCCTTCGCCTCGGCAAAGCTGTAGGCGTAAGCCATGTCTGTCTTCATACTATATACATGGCGCGAAAATGCGTTTTGCTTGGTTCCCGGAAATAAAAAAGTCCCGCCCAATAGTTTTCCTATGGAAAGGCAACCAAAAACACCGGGGCGACGGCCCTATAAAGCGAAAAGCTACGCATGACAAACCTCCTTTACTTAGTCCCTTACAAATGGAGACTGAAATTCAGAACGAAAAGATAGCCGCCGCTATTGACGGGGCGCAGGGAACCGTGCCAATAGCGTCCATACGCCGGCTCCCATGCGTAGCCGGCGCTCTGGCCGTTTATTTCCACCCGCTGATTAAAGCGAATAATAAACTGCACGTCGCGAGAATCATCCACGATATGTCCAAACCCCTTGTGGTTTATCACCAGTTGAGCGACGGATGCGCTGACCATCTCCGCTTTGACCTCAAAGGAATATGCGCTTGACTGAGTTTCTGTGCCCCCAATGCGCCCAAAGTTCGGATCCAGCGTGAAAAGAAGATAGTCTATGTCGATCACTCCCGCCGCGCCGCCTTCTACGGAAATTTAAAAAACAAACTCTTCGACATGTCTGTGTCGGAAAGGCTCCGGATCGTTGTTTTTTACCGGATTGCCTTCTATTTTTACCGACACCTTCGGCAGACTCTCGCCGGACTGCGGCGGCTCGGGCGGAGGCATGGGCGGATGGATTAGCGAAGGGTACGGTCGAATAGGCTCTGGCCTGCCAAAACTGTACTCCTGCCGGTGCGTCTGCGGGACAACTTCCCTGCCAGCAAGGGCGAGCCTCTCGGCAAGGGTCGGATTCAGGCTCAATCCCGCGCCGTTCGTTACGAGCGCTCTTGGAGCGGATGTTATGACCATGCGGGACGCGGCGATAAGATCCTGCTCGTTGACAGCTCTGTTGAACAAGATCCAGCCCTGCTCGGACTCGCCATTCCAGCGTGCCGCGTTAATCTGCTGGCGCAGGCTTTCCAGAACGGCGATAAAGGCGACGATCCCGCGCAGGCGCGCGCTTTGATCGTTTGTAAGGCTTGGATCCCCTGCGGCGAACATGCCCAGCACGCTCTCGGTCAGGGCGAGGCCATCGAAGCGTGCCGTCCAGCGCCCTGTTGAATCTGAAAAGGACACGTCGTACTTGCCGTTTTGATAGCTGGAAAAAACGCCCTTAATCGCATCGTTTCTGTAGGCCATCGCAATCTCCGCAGGGAAATAGCTGCCCTCGCGAAAAGTCATGCTTATCTCAGGACCGCCCAACACATAAGATGCTTTGAAAACCGATCTTATTATAAAACCGCCTGATACGTCCGATGGCTCGGCAAGAATCGCAATATCATTGATGGGCCTTTCCTGGGCAATAAACAGCGCAAGCCTTCCCTCGGGGCCGGCGACCAGCTTGCTTGCCTGGTTCATGTAGGTAAACCAAACCGGCGGGGGAGGATCCGCAGGCGGCTCAACCGGGCAGCCGGAAAGCGCGAGGGAAAGGAACAAGGCGCAGGCGGCGCAAAGCCGCGAAGGGTTGCGCATGATAAACCTCCTTAATTGGCAGGCAATTGCTTAAAGAGCTCGAAGTTCAGCACGAACAGATAGCCGCCGCTATCAACGGAGCGCAGGGCGCCGTGCCAATAGCCCCCACACGCCGGCTCCCATGCATAGCCGGCGCTCTGGCCATTTATCTCCACCCTTTGATTGAAGCGAATGACAAACTGCACTTCGCGAGAACCGCCATCTGAGTATATTCCCGGCATCGTTTGGCTTATTTCAAGACGTACAAGGGATTCGCTGACCACTTTCTCACTGGCATCAAAGGCATGCGCGCTTACTCCGGTTTTAGTGCCCTCAATGAGCCCATCCTGCGGATCTCGCATAAAAAAAAGATAGTCCATGTCGATCACGTCCGTTGTGCCCCCCTCGACGGAAATTTCAAAGACGCGCGGCTTGAAACCATTATCGTAAGGGAACGGCTCCAAATTGTTATTCCGCACGGGCTCGCCATTCAACGTTATCGACACCTTCGGCAGGCCTGCGCCAGACTGCGCCGGCTCGGGCGGAGGCACGGGCGGATGGATTATCGAAGGGCGCTGTACCGTCCTATAATTAGTGATAACTATATCCGGCACCTGCCAATGTGTCTGCGGGACGACTTCCCTGCCGGCAAGCGCGAGCCTCTCGACGAGGGTCGGGGTCAGGCTTAATCCCGCGCCGCTCGTTACGATCGCTCTCGGATCGGAGGTTATGACCATACGGGACGCGGCGATAAGATCAATATCGTTGACAGCTCCGTTAAACACGTTCCAGCCCTGCACTGACTCGCTATTCCAGCGCGCGCCATTAATCTGCTGGCGCAGGCTTTCCACAACGGCGGTGAAAGCGATAATCCCGCGCAGTCGCGCGCTTTGATCGCTTGTAAGGCTTGGATCCCCTGCGGCGAACATGCCCAGCGCGCGCTCGTTCAAGGCGAGGCCCTCGAAATGCGCCGACCAGTTCCCCGTGGAATCCGAAAAGGCTACGTCGTATTTGCCGTTTTCGTAGGCCGAAAAAACGCCCTTGATTGTTTCGTTCTGATAAGACAAGGCGATATCCGCAGGGAACTGGCTGCCGCCGCGGAAGGTCATGCCTATCTCAAGATATCCACGTGCATAATAACGTCTCTTGTCCACGATCTCACGACAAAATTGCCGGACGCATCTATAGGATCGGCAAAGATTGTAATGTCGTTTCTATTCGGCCCAAGGTAAGGATAAGCGACAAACAGCACAAGCCTTCCCTCGGGGCCTGCGACCAGCTTGCTTGCCTGATCCATGTAGGTAAACCAAACTGGCGGGGGCGGATCCGCAGGCGGATCAACCGGGCAGCCGGAAAGGGCGAGGAAAACGGCAAAGGCGGCGCAAAGCCGCGAAAAGTTACGCATGACAAACCTCCTAGCTTGAAGCTTGATTTATTATATGCGTACAGCAATCATGCCGTCAAGAGTAAATTTAGTGGCGCCGTTCGAAATTATCGGAGCTTCAAGCGCGCTGAAAACACGAAAGTGCAGAACGAACAGGTAGCCGCCGCTATTGACAGGCTGCAGGGGCCGGCCCAATGGCCCCCATACGCCGGCTTCCGTTATCCGGCCTGAAATTTAGCTTTTCGGCAGGAAAATACCGTAGTTTTTTTACGGTGCTTGTAAAGATTCGCATTTTGGGATACGATAATATAATCATGCTATGTTTCTTTTCCGTCAAGAATTTCAAGGGGTTCAGGGACACCATGCCCCTCAACCTTTCCTCGTCCAATTACGAGTTTAACCACGAGTGCGTTCAGGATGGGATCGTCCAAAAGGCGCTGATCTATGGCTATAATGGGGTTGGAAAGTCTAACTTTGGCCTTGCTATTATGGACATCATCATCAATCTGACGGACAAGAAAAAAGACCTCCTTTTCACGGGCAATTACCGCAACGCCGAGACGGGGGA
This sequence comes from Treponema sp., assembly GCA_009780285.1. Taxonomy (GTDB): domain Bacteria; phylum Spirochaetota; class Spirochaetia; order Treponematales; family Breznakiellaceae; genus WQXQ01. The sequence goes on along the minus strand of WRAL01000004.1, from coordinate 9,316 downwards.
CGGAATTGTTGAGTTCTGCTACAAGTTTAAATTCCATGGCTCCGAGGTTGAATACCAGTACGGAAAAACAGATCCGCAGCCACAATCGCTCGTGTATGAGAGTCTGAGCGTAAACGGCGAATGCGTTGTTTCGTACGACCGCGCCCAAAAAACGCCGCTGGTAATAAACCTGCAGGGCGCTCAAACCCTGAACAGGGACATCTCAAAAATTTCCATATCAGTGCTGAAATACATAAAATCAAACGCGGCGCTGGAACCCTCGGTGGAAGCGGATGCCCTTTCTGCCCTGTTTGATTTTGCTGATAGAATGTTATTCTTCCGCAATCTTGACGACAGGGATTACGCGGGATACTCTGTTGGCACCGACGAAATATTTACAAGAATAATAAATAATAAGCATTTTGCAGATTTTGTCGATTTTCTTAAATCTGCGGGCGTTCCTTCGAATATTGAGCCTCGCAAATTTGGTAGCCTATACAAAGTATTTTTTAGCTATGAAACAGAGAAAAAAGTAAAAAATACGATTGATTTTTGGGAGAATTGCTCGGCGGGAATGAGATCGTTGGCAGTTTTTTTCTACTGGATGCAAAACGACTTATTTAATGGTGTATCACCTTCATTAGTTTTCATTGACGAATTTGACGCTTTCTACGATCAGCGTTTGTCTGAATTTGTCATTAAAAAAATAAAAACAATAAAAGGCTGCCAGTGTATCCTTACCACCCATGACACGTGGATAATGACGAACGATCTCATGCGCCCCGACTGCCTTTTCCTTATGCACAAAGATAAAATGCAGGCTGTATCAGCATCGACCGATAAGGAATTGCGGTTTGCCCATAATATAGAAAAGATGTATCGCGCTGGCGCTTTCGATGGCTAATACGATACTTTTTGTCTTTGAAGGCAAAAAGGCAGAGAAGCAGATTTTCAGAAGCATTCAGAAAAACTTTTTTCCTATGCCCGGCAGCAAGGCTGCGGTAAAATCTTTTTTCTGCGGGGATATGCTTCAGCTCTGGAAAAAAGTAAAAGACGACGAGGATTTGGACATTGTTGAGATATTAAGGGAAATCCCGGAGTCCGATATTGGCGATCTGAAGAGAGGCGACGTATCGGAAACGCATCTTTTTTTTGACCATGACGCCCATGCCTGCTCGGGCCGCATGTCCCAAGAGGAATATCACAAAGTAACAATAGGCATGCTCGACACCTTCAACAACGAGCAGGAAAGAGGAAAGCTGTGGATTAGCTATCCCATGGTGGAGGCTCTAAAGCACTGCAAGAAAGACGCGTGCGATTATTTTAGGGATATCGAGCTAAAAATTTACGATAACACTGAATATAAAAAACTTGTGAGCGAGCAAAGCGATTACATTGATATTAGAAAATATGGCAAGTGTGCCTGGTATCACTTAACCGCCGTGAATGTTCAACGGGCGTACTGTCTTATGAACGACACCTGCAAAGATGAAATTACTTACGACGAGATAGAAAAAGAGTGGTTCGAGAGAAATGCGTTTATCGTAAAAGCAATTCATGAAAAACAGTACGAAAAATTCATAGAGCCCAGGGGCACGGTCGCTGTGCTGTCGCCTTTTCCGCTCTTTTTGTTGTATTATCGCGGAAGAAAATTTTTTCTCGAAGACTGCAACTGTGGCGGCCTCGTCAAAGAATGCGGCTTTCGATACTATCAATAAAGAAGAGCGCAGGCGATTGAGCTAGCTCCGACGAAGGAGAGAGGCTGACCTGCGCAGCCTCTCTCCCAGCCCATAATCCCCGCCTTCCGTCATTCCACCTTAAACCTGGACACTTCCTGCACGAGATGCTCGATACTTTCGCGGTTCTGGATGGAAATCCGGTTGACGTGATCGACGGCGACGTTGATCTGCTGGGCCCCCGCGACGATCTCGCTTATGCCGGAAGTTATTTCCTGCGTGGATTTTTCAAGCCTGGAGCCTTCGAGGATTACTTCCTTCGCCCCGACAAGCATTTCGCCGGAGCCGGTTTTTACCCGCCCGGTCATGTCGTTAACCTGCATTATGCCGCTCAGCACCTGCCGGCCTCCAACCTGCTGCTCCTCCATCGCGTCGCGTATGCTCGTTCCTTGTTCGGCGACAAGGCCGACGCTCGCGTCGATGGCCTCGAACTTGTCAAGAACGTTTTCAGTGGAGTGAGTGATCTTATCAATGGAATCCTTCATCTTTTTTAGCACAATGCCGATCGTCTTCGACTGCGCGCTTGAGTTTTCCGCCAGCTTGCGGATTTCGTCGGCGACCACGGCGAAGCCCCGCCCGGAATCCCCGGCATGAGCGGCCTCGATCGCGGCGTTCATGCTTAGCAGGTTGGTCTGGCTGGCGATGTTCTGCATCACCTGGTTGATCTCCAAAAGCCCCTCGGACTCGCGCGCTATCTCCCGTATGTCGGCGTTGACCTCGTGCAGGCCGAAACGCCCAACTTCCGACGCGTCCTTCAGGGTCATAACGTTGCTGGAGTTTCGCACCAGCGTTTCCGTAACACTGTTAATGTTGGCGACCATTTGCTCTATTGCCGACGACGTTTGCGAAATATGGCTGCCCTGATTTTCGATGTGGCCGCTTAACCTGTTGATATTCGACGCGACCTCTCCCATCGTGGCGTTCGCCTCGCTAACGCTGGCGCTTTGGGTGACTATCAGCGACTTTATGCTGCCTATCGTGGCCGTGATCTCGTTCATCGACGCGGCCGTTTCGTTCATGTTATTCGCAAGATCCACCCCAATCTCCGAAAGCCGCGCGGCCTCGCCCTTTATTGTTACGACGAGCCCCTTGATTTTTTTCAGCGTCATGTTGAAATATCGCGAAAGCTCGCCCATCTCGTCCTTGGTATTGACCGTCAGGACTTTCGTCAAATCGCCCTCGCCTTCGGAAATATCCTTAAGGGCGCTCGTCACGGCTGAAATCGGCTTTACGATATTTCTTATGATAAGCGTCGTCAAAAGGATACATGCGGCGGCGGCGACGATTATGCCGATTAGTATCACCCACATGAGATTATTGCCAAACTGGAAAACGGCCTGGGCCTCTTCCTGAAGCATTTCCACGCTGCGACCGTTCATTCCCTCAAGCCCGGCGATAACGAACGCCGCATCGTTTAAAGTGTATCTTTCGAAATGTTCCGTGGCGGCGATAAAATTCCCCGCCGCTACGTGGTCAACGATTACCCCAGCCCCTGCATGCATGTGATCGTGCGCCGCTATAATCGAAGAGAGCAGCTCCAACAGGCGCGGATCGGTGACTGCCTTAATCTCATCGCTTGCCAGCCAACGTCCCAGCGCGCATGCTCGCGAATCAAGCGCGCCGGCGAAAGGCGTTCCCCTGTAAACCGTCTGGGAAAGGCCCTCGCGCCACTCGTGGTGCGTCGACAGAATTCGGGCCGTCGTGGCGCCGGAATCCGCCAGATCAACGACGCCCTTCGTGGAACGCACCATCCAGCTTTCCCCGTAAAGGCCCAGCAGTCCCAGCAAAATGCCAATGGCCGCGACCACCGCGAATCCGCTCAAGAGTTTAGTCTTGATTTTCATGATAATCCCCCTTCGTTTTTAGCGCTGTATAATGTACGCTAAAAATCGTTGTTCGTTATGGCCCGGCTCATGCGTAGCGCGGATGCTGTACAAGCTATTGGATGAGAAAAAATAATACTAGCAGCGACAGTACAGCCCTTGAACCCGATGATGCCAGCCGGCGAATGCGCGCGTGTATTTGCGTGTACAAGAAGCGCTCCAAGCCGGGCGGTATCGGGCGAGACTTTTATTTTGAGCCTATCGCTCGCTCTTTTCATGCCTTGATTGTAGCCCGCGATGCGCGTTCTGTCAAGACTCAGGACGAGGCGCGGCCTGCGCTTCCGCGCGGCGGCGCCGTAAATGCGTTTCGCTTTGTTCTCCCGTACAATAAAAAAGCCCCGCCATTCATGGCGGGGTTTTTGTTTCCCCTGGCTATTCAACCTTAAACCGGGACACTTCCCGCACAAGGTGCTCGATGCTCTCGCGATTCTGCATGGAAATCCGGTTAACGTGATCGACGGCGACGTTTATCTTCTGCGCCCCCGCGACAATCTCGCTTATGCCGGAAGTTATTTCCTGCGTGGATTTTTCAAGCCTGGAGCCTTCGAGGATCACTTCCTTCGCCCCGACAAGCATTTCGCCCGAGCCGGTTTTTACGCGCCCGGTCATGTCGTTGACCTGCATTATGCCGCTAAGCACTTGTCGGCTTCCTTCCTGCTGTTCCTCCATCGCGTCGCGTATGCTTGTTCCCTGTTCCGCGACAATTCCAACGCTGGCGTCAATGGCCTCGAACTTGGCAAGAACGCTTTCCGTGGAGCGCGTGATCTTGTCGATGGAATCTTTTATCTTTTTCAGCACCACGCCAATGGTCTTTGACTGCTCGCTTGAATTTTCCGCCAGCTTGCGGATTTCGTCGGCGACCACGCCGAAGCCCCTTCCGGATTCTCCGGCGTGGGCGGCCTCTATCGCCGCGTTCATGCTAAGGAGGTTCGTCTGGCTTGCGATGTTTTGCATCACCCGGTTGATCTCCAGAAGCCCTTCGGACTCGCGCGCGATTTCCTGTATGTCGACGCTAACCCCGTGCAGGCTGGAGCGCCCCACCTCGGACGCTTCCTTTAGCGTCATAACGCTGCCGGAATTGCGCGCCAGCGTTTCCGTAACGTTATTTATGCTGAGCACCATTTGCTCTATTGCCGACGACGTTTGCAGGATATGGCTGCCCTGGCTTTCGATGTGGCCGCTTAGCCTGTCTATGTTCGACGCGACTTCTCCCATCGTGGCGTTCGTCTCGCTAACGCCGGTGCTTTGGGTAACTATAAGCGACTTTATGTTGCCTATCGTCGCGGTAATCTCGTTCATCGACGTGGCCGCCTCGGTCATATTGTTGGCAAGATCGACGCCGATATCGGAAAGCCGCGAGGCGTCGGCTTTTATCGCGACCACGAGATCCTTGATTTTTTTCAGCGTCATGTTGAAGTACCGCGAAAGCTCGCCCATCTCGTCCTTGGTATTGACCGGAAGGGTTTTTGTCAGATCGCCCTCGCCCTCGGAAATATCCTTAAGGGCGCCGGTAATTCTTACGACCGGACGCATTAAACGCTGAGTTACAAGGAAAATCGCCGGGATAATAAGGGCCGTTACGATCAGCGCGATAATAAGGGCCGTGATTTCCATCGAGCGCACAGGCGCAAGCACCGTTCGCTCGGGAAACAAAATCGCGAGACTCCAGCGCGTTTCCGCCTCGCCAATCTGAATGGGGTGAATGAAAACGAGCAATTGTTCCTGAAATCCGGGATGGAAATTACTGTACTGCAATTCCTCGCCGCGATTAACCGCGTTTTCAAGCTGGCTCATGTACGGCCCGCCCATATCGCGCTCGGTTTCAAGAATGCTGCGTCCCCTGTTTTGCGGATACAGATGGTGGCCAACGATCGTTCCATTATTGCTAAAGACTTTTGTAATGCCGTCTCCAAGCGGGTAAAGCCCGCCGACGATCTGCTGGATTATATCCGTGTCAAAGTCTATGCCTATGGCGCCGGTCGCGCGGCCACTGTCGAACATTGTGGCGACAATGGTCGCCGCCAGATATTCCCTTCCGTCCATGCGCACGACGCGCGGATTATAGACAGTTCCCGCGACGTTGGGGTTGGCCATGTACGAAGAGAGCATGTCATTTCCCGGCAAGGCGAAGCTGCCCCTCCGTATAGGTTCGGCGCCATTGATCGTCACCCAGGCGCCTAAAATCCCGGGATAATTTTCGATAAGGCCGTCGAGCAGGGCCTCGGCGGGAAAGAGCGAGGAATCATCGTCCGCGCCTGAGTACCCGTCAAGAATGCGCGCCACCGTCTGCGCGGCGTACCAATAGGACGTAAAGTAAGAGCCGAGAAGCTCCGAATATTCCTTTGCCGTCGCGACCGCCTTTTCGTGCGCAAGAGTCGTAAGGTGGTTTCTCGCCTGGATCAACAACGTGCCGCCCACCGAACCCAGAACCAGCAAGCTAAGCGCGACCAGCGTTATAACAAACTTATAGCCAATTTTCATCTACCATCTCCTTTGTTTAAGCATTGCTTATTATGAAAGACAGAGAACGCCGCTCGCCGCGGCTTGACGCGCGCAATGCCGGATCGTCCCGACAGGTTAATGGCGAAAAAGCTATTGCCGGTAGCGACAGCGCGATTGCGCAAGCGCCGAAACCTTATACGCCAGCTGATGAATTTGAATGTATGCAAGAACTGCGCCAAGCTGGGATATTTGGGCCGAGACTATTGCTTTTTCTTCGATCAAACCTGCCGATCTTTCCATATTATTAGCATAATTCGCTACGAGTTGTTTGTCAAGCGTCGGGGAGCGCGGCGCGGCCAAGAGCCGCCGCGCTAAAAGCTAAAGCCGAACGAAAGGTACGGCCGCGCGCCGACCATTAAAAAGCCCCTGACCAGGCCGGTATTCGATTCGATCCTCCTGCCCTCCGGAGTTTCGATGCCGGTCTCGCGTACCCTGAGAAAGTCGGTCGTGATCACGCCGCCCCAGTACAAAAAAAGACGGTCGCCAATGCGGTATATCACCCCAATGTCGGTCGCTATGCCAAAGTCAAGATTTGTCGTGTAATGAAGCGCGGCCCCGTGTTCCGGCAGGGCGCCCCTGCGGTCGAAGCCGTAGTACGTAAAGTTAAGCCCCGCGCCATGCAGCGCCGTCAGCCTGTCGGAAATTACGCGCCTGTTGACGATGCCCACGGCAAGACCGGTCTGAAGACGGAGGCGGCTGCCCTCAAAATTGTTTGTCGCCGAATGGAACACCGGAACGCCGACCGCCAGGGCGTTCGCAAAAAATCCCGTGTCCCCCCCGCCGCTGAAGTTATAGGAGGAAAAATTAAATCCGGGCGTGCCGAGGTAGGAATTCGCATCGCCGCCCTGGAGATACATTTCAAAGAAGTTGCCGAAGCCGGCGCCGAAGGCGATCCCGCGATTTCCCTCAAAGGCAAATGCCTGAGAGCAAAGCCCGGATGCAAGCGTCAAAAGTATCAGTGCCTTTTTCATGCGCCCCTCCGCTATGGCTAGTGTTCTGGAATATTCAAATGACGGTATGCAGGTTGAGGTAATTCCTTGCCTGGCAAGGAATTACCGAACGTTACGATTTTGCAAACCGAATATTCCAGAACACTAGGAATCCCTGACCCTAAGGTTTATGACGAACAGGTGTCCCTGCATAGGCCCCGCCTCCCTGATGCCCCGATCCTCGTCCCAGAGAAAGCCTCCGTGTCGGCCATTTATTGACACCGGTATGTTGAACCAAATAACAAGCTGCACGTTTTCGCTCTCGAAATTGCCCCGCATGTTGTTTCTGGATACGCTAAGCTTTAGTCCGTCTTTTACGGTGCCGCTTGCCTCGGTGTTAAGAAGGAATGCGCTGGTGTACATAGGCTCGGCCATCCGACTCGTGCCTGAGTCAATTATTCTGAACAGCTGATCCCCTTCGCCTATAGGTCGCGAAATGCCGGTGATCATTCGGATGTCAAAATCCAAGGAATCCCCCGGTCCAATGTAGTGGATATCTCCGTTGTTCGTTACGGCGTTTCCGTCCAGAGTTATGCTGAACGATGTATAAACCGTCAGGCTCAAAATAAACAGGTAACCAGCATGAGTATTGGTACTGGGCTTCCTAATGCCAGCGGCATCATTCCACTCATACCCCTCCGTTTCACCGTTTATTATCGTGTGGTAATCAAACCAAATGGCAAAATATATATTACCATCATCAATAAATCCATCACGGCTTTTTGAGACTGTAATGTTCACGCCCTCTGGATCGCCTATGTTTCCTTCCGTACTCGTGGTAAAAAGAACTGCGTTATGGCAGGTACCTAAGCTGTTATCAAGTGGGCAGATCGCAACTACAGACGGATTTCTGTAAAAACTGGGATTTCCAGGCTCTATAAGCTTGACATTCAGAGTTATCGATTCCCCATGCCTAACATAGCGGGTTTCGTCGAAATTTTTCACTGGCACCCCGTTTTCCGTTATCAAAACCGCCGGCATTACGCTGTCGGGCGGGGGCGGCGGAGGCGGAGGCGGCGTGGGTGGCTCTGGCTTGGGCGGCGGCGAAGGAGGCGGCAGCGCGGCGACGACAATCGCCGCCGCGCTGGCGGCCATGCCAACCCCCGCAGCCACGGCTTGGGCAGTTGTAGTGATGGGTATGGCTATTCCTATACCCGAGATTGTAACTGCCGCGGGAGGCGCCATAATAACTACCGCTACAAAAGCGACAACGGCGACGGCAACCAAAACCCCGACAACTATTCTTTTTAGCCAACGAGGAAGGAATCTTGCGCCAATCTCCGATTCGTCGTCAATCTGAAGCCTGAGACTCTCCCAGAGAGCAAGCGTCGTAACTATCCTTTGCAGGCGGACATTCTGCGATTCGCTGAGTTCGCCGCTAAATTCGTGCGCGCTAAAAACATTCTTGTTAAGCACAAGATCTTCGAAGGTCTCGACATCGCCGTCGAGGCTAAAGGTTACCGAATAGGTTTCCGTTTCCCGGTCGTAAGCCGAAAAATCGCCGGATATTTCCTGGCCCTCGGCGCTTATGGCGACTGTCGTGGGAAAGGCTTCGTCCCTGCCGTAAGCCATCGTTATCATGCTGTCGTCGTTCGTGTTTATGACCTGCACGACCACGCCGTTGTCAAGATGGTTGCCGGGGACCCAGGCGACCACCAAAACGCCTTCCACGTCCTCGTTGTCCTCGATGAACATCGCGATTCTGCCGGTGTCCACGGTAGTCGGCCGGTTGCCGGAATCCAGGTAGAAAAACCTCAAGCCCTCCGGGGAATCCGGCAGCGGCGGGTTGATCGGTCCGGGCCCATGCGTAAGTCCATTGCTGCAACTGGTGATCGTAAAAATCACTAGAAGGATCGGGGCGACAATCCGGTAAATTAACGGCGTTCGCATGCCATGCCTCCTGTAAAGGCCCATAATCAGAGTTGTCGTGGGGAATAAACCCCAAAACACACACTGAAGGCTTATTTTGATTGTACCACAAGACTGAGGAGCTGTCAAGTGAAAACGATGGGTGTTTTGTTTTATCGCAGGGTGGCTGAGGAACTGCTGATTAATTGGAAAAGTCAGCGGTTCCTTCTAGTGTTCCGGAATATCAAATGACGGTATGCAGGTTGAGGTAATTCCTTGCCTGGCAAGGAATTACCGAACGTTGCGATTTTGCAAACCGAATATTCCGGAACACTAGCTTCTGCTCGCTGACGCTGCGCAGAAGCGGTTAAGTAGGACT
>WRAL01000003.1 GCA_009780285.1 Treponema sp. | reverse complement strand
GATACTTGAAAAAAACATTGTGAAACTCCACGACATGCTCGCAGTCTTTCAGGCGCTTTGTTCCCGAACGCTTCGCCTTGGGCAGATCGAGATAGTCGAAAACCTGCGGCAGGAATCCCGCGTTGACCTTGACGCGCATTATGGCGCTGACCAAAGCCGAAACGCCGGCGGAAAGGCCGCGCGCCGCGCCCACATAGGCCACCGCGCTGCCTATTTCGTACATGCCCCAAAGCGCGCGCAGCCCGATCAAAAGATAGGCGGCGCATGCGAGAACGTCGTTGGCGAAGGTCGTGATCCCGCTTTCCCTTCCCATCGTGTGAAAAAACCTTTTCCATGTTTTAATGTTGCCGCGTTTTTCGATGATTTCGTTCATCGCGGGCTGCTGGGCGAAGATGCGAATATCCTTGGCGGCGCTTTCCATGTAGGGTATGTAATACTCGAAAGTGTTGTTTATGCGCGGGCCTTCCACCGCGATCAGTCTGTGCGCCCGCGTCATGTATTTTTCCCGGTAAAGCGACAGGAGCGGCAGCAAGGCGAACATCGCCGCGAGAAGGGCCGTGGACCAATGCGAGGTAAGAAAGTTCGCGACGACAGGCGCGGCGCCGACAAACATTCCGTAAAGAATCGCCAGCGAGGCGCCTATCCCGACCAGGGATTGGATTATGGCTCCGTAATCCCTGGTCACGGCCGGAAGCCCCGCGCCGGTGGACTGCGCCTTCGCGTTTATGTCGGCGAGCGCCATATTCACCTCGCGTTTTTCAACGTGCTCGAAGTCCATTTCCATGTGGCGAGCCGACATGTAAATGGAATGCTTGCGCCAGAGCATGCGATTGATCGTGGTCAGTTTTCTTTGCGTAAGGCTTCTGATCGCCGCGAAGGCGAAATTAAGCGCGACGGCCAGCGCGACCAGGAAAAATATTTCCGAAAGCTCGGATATTCCCGCGGCGAGCATGTTCAGAACGAGCGCGCTCATGTACAGGTTGACAAGCGGCGCGAGCGCGAGGATCGCGCTGTCCGCTGTCTGCAGCGGGAAGAACCAGGGCTCCATCTCGCGAAGCGTTTTTGCGGCGCGCAGGTTAAGCCTTAAAGCCCGCGCCCATCCTATTTTTTCCTGAATGTTTTCCATAATTTGCGTTCTCCTTAATTGTAGTACTGCGCCTGTATCGAAAACATGCGCGCGTACTTTCCGCCTGCGGCCATAAGCTCGTCATGGCTGCCGACCTCCGCGATCTCGCCGTCGTCCAAAAGAAGTATGCGGTCGCAAAACCTAGTGCTTGCAAGCCTGTGCGAAATAAAAATCGACGTTTTGCCCCGCATGAGCCGCGCGTACTGCTCGTAAACCTCGCTTTCCGCTATCGGATCCAGCGCGGCGGTCGGCTCGTCCAGGATGATCGCCGGGGCGTCCTTGTAAAGCGCGCGCGCGATGGCAAGCTTTTGCTTCTCGCCGCCGGAAAGCTCCGTCGCGTCCTCGTTCACCTGCCGCACCAAAAATGTTTTTTCCTTGAGCGGAAGGCTTTGCGTTTTTTCCCACAGGCCCGCGCGCTTCAGGCATTCCTCGACTCTCGCGCGGTCGGTGGCCGCCTCGCTCCTCTGCGAAACGTTGGCCTCGATTGTTTCCGCCAAAAGGTGAATGTCCTGGAACACCGCCGAGAACATCGTGAAGTATTCGTCGCGGTTGTAGGCCCTCGAGCTGATCCCGTTTAGAAGAGCCTCGCCCTCGGTGGGATGGCAAAGGCCGCAAATGATCTTGACAAGGGTCGTCTTGCCGGCGCCGTTGTTGCCGACTATGGCGACGCGCTCCCCGGCTTTTATCTCGATGTTAATGTTTTTAAGCGTGGGCTTTTCGGCTTCCGGGTACGCGAAGCCCACGCCGCGCAGAGCGATCGCCGGCGCATCGCCGGGCGGAGGAAGCGGCGCGCCTTTGCCCCTGTTCGACGAGTCCTTTAATTCGAAATACTCCATCGCGTCCCGCATCTCGCTCGTGGCGCGCAGAAGCTCGCTCGCCTTTTGGTTGATGCCGGTGATCCAGGCGGAGAACATGCCTATCGCGGCGAAAATAAAAACGAATTCGCCAAGATCCATCCTGCCGTTTATCAATAGATACGTCAAAAAAACATAGGCCGCGCCGTCGCGCGCGAGCAGCAGCAGCGCCGACACAAGCTCCGTGCGCATGTCGCGCCCGGCCACCGATCCCTCGATTTTCCCCATCCTGCGCAAGACGCCGCCGGCGAAAAGATTGAGAAATCCGGACATGCCGTAAAGCCTAAGATCCTTCGCGCCGTCCTCTCCGCCCATGTACTTGCGCAGCGCGTAGACATTTTCCGCAAGCCGCGAGCGCTCCTCGCGCGTCTTTTTTTCGTACCTGCGCGAAAGATGCATGAACAGCGCGCTTACCGCGACGGAAAACCCGAGCAGCAGAATTATTATCGGGTTCACCGCAAGGATGATCCCGCCGTAAAGAAAAAAGTTAACGACGTTCACGATAAGGCCGACGGTTATGCTGGGAATATTGTTAGCCGGCGAGCCGTTGCCGGCCATTGCCTGAAACGCTTTTTCGCGGCTTTTTTTGACCGCAGGCTCGTCGATCATCGCGTAGTCCATCGAGATCAGCTTTTTCGAAGTCAGCATAAGGCCGTTGAAGGCCCACATCAGCCCCGACCCGCCTTCCACGATAACGTTCGTGTAGGCCCTGAGAAACCCTGACAGCGCGAGCGCCCCGGCCGCCGCGCCCACCATCGCGACGAAGCGCAGCGGCTGGGCGCCTGAGGTGATCTGGTCGATGACGACTCGCGGGGTGAACATCCCCATGAAATGCCACGCGACTTGGGCCACGACCGCCAGCGCGCAGCACGCGACCGTCCATTTGCTCGCGATCCAAAGCGTCCTGTAGCTGAAGCCAATTTCCTTAACGATTTTCACGATGCCTCCTAAGAGCGTCTTTCCCCCAACTGTACTATAGTCCGCTCCCGGCGCATAGGGACGCGTTTTCCGGCGATTCAAAGCAGGGGCAACCTGCCGACTTTCTTCGCTTTCGTAATTGGGGTTATTTTTCGCTGATCCTTTCTTCGTTTTTCCTTGATTTGCTGCCGGAAAAGACTTACTTTTGTTTTCCAAGGGTACAATCCGGCGCTTGTGGAAGAACGAAGGAGGAGTTTTATGTGGAAGATAAAATCCAAAAAAGAACCGCAACTTGATCTGGGCCTAAGCTCGCTGCTGCTTGAAAGCAGGCGCCTGCGCGAGCAAAGCGCTGCAAAAAAACTGTCGCTGTCCAAGCCCGGCGGGGAGCTTTCGCCGCAGGTTATGGAAATTTTCGAAAATCTTGTCGAGGCCATTTCTTCCTATCAGGAACAGGTCGAATACGACATTATGAAATACCAGCTTGCGAACAAGGCTTTGCACACCGGGCTTTGGGACATGGAAGTGGTCGCCGGCGATCCTGTTAATCCCAACAACACTTTTATCTGGACCGAGGAATTTCGCCGCATGGTGGGCTTTTCCAACGAGGCCGAATTTCCCAACATATTGAACAGCTGGAGCGACAGGCTTCATCCGGAGGACAAGGAAGCGACGCTGAACGCCTTCGCCAGCCACATGACCGACTATACCGGCCGGACTCCCTACGACGTAAAATATAGGCTGAAGTTAAAGAACGGCGATTACGGCTATTTTAGGGCGACCGGAGACACCTTGCGCGACAGTACCGGAATGCCCTTGCGCGTCGCCGGGCTTTTGATCGATCTGGCCGAGGAAAAACGTATCGAGGAACTTGACCGGCAGCTTATGGAAAAGGTCAAGCACGACACGGAAATTATTGGCAACATTACGGCGCTTGTCAGCAAATTTAACGAAAATATCGATTCGCTTTCGCAGGCCGTCGAGGATTCGTCGCATAAGACGGAAAGCATGGTAAGCTCGCTTAGGCATGTTTCGGATATTTCCAAAAAGGAACAGGAATCGATCAAGAGCCTTTTGGAAAATACCGGGCGAGCTCAGGAAGCGATGCAGGGAACGCGGCAGTCCGTTCAGGCCATTTCGCAATTGGTTGAAGGCGTGGGATCGGCGATCCAGATTATCAGCTCGATCGCGGCAAATACGAATTTGCTTTCGATGAACGCGGCGATCGAGGCGGCTCATGCGGGCGAGGCGGGGAAGGGCTTTGCCGTGGTCGCCGACGAAATACGGCGCCTGTCGGAAAGCACTCGCGCGAATTCCATTGACATTTCCCGCACGCTGAAAAGCATCATTGACGGAATCGCGCGCACCTCCAAGCAATCCGACGAAACGGACAAGTGCATTTCCGAGATGGCCAGGGAAATAACGACCTTCGCCGATATCATTAACGATATTATCAACACCTTTGGCCGGCTGTCGGAGGAAAGCCACGAGATCGCAGCGGTGTTCGGCAACCTGCGCGATCAAACCTCGATGTTCAAGGACAGCTATCATCGCATGGAGACGATCAACCAGCGCCTTGCTTCGAGGATAAACGAGGTTGAAAATAAAGGCGCGTAAAAGCGTAATTTCCTGAAGCACTGGCTGCGCGGAAATAGGCACGGCCGGCGCTTCGGGGTCAGTTTGACGCGCGGCCTAACGCGCCGGCCAGTCGGCGGCCTCCCCGCGCGGCAAATGTCCCAGAAACAAGCTCTCCAAAGAATCAATGTCCCGCGCGGCCTTGTCCTCGACGATTTCGCCATCTCGCAAAAGAACGCAGCGGTCGGCGAAATTTTCCAGAAACTCGATTACATGGCTTGAAAAAAGTATTATGGCATTTTTGCTTTTATAATGAAGCAAAAGTTTTTTTATTTTGATATTGGAAATAACGTCGAGGCCATTATTCGGCTCGTCCCAAATAATCGTGTCGATGTCGCCTATCAAGCTGACAACGATCTGCGCCTTTTTCTTCATGCCGCTGGAGCAGTCCCTGAATTGTTTATGCAGATAAGGTTCCACATCGAGGTATTGTATCAAATCCTTTGTCTCGTCCGTTATTTTGTTTCGGCCGGTTTTAAGGATCGTCGCCAGCTCTATGTTTTCCATGCAGGTCAATTTTGGATAGAGATAATCCTCCGCCGGAAGAAAGGCAATTTTTCTGCGGCGTTCGGCAAAATTTTTATCGTCGCTTGTTCTTAGGCCAAAATGCGAGACGGATCCGGTTGTCGCAGCGGCAAGTCCTTGAATGCAATTAAACAGAGTCGTTTTTCCGGCGCCGTTGTGTCCGATAATTCCGTAAATGATCCCTGGGGAAAAATCCATCGAAATGTTTTTTATCCCGCAGTCATCCCTAAAAAGTTTTGAAAGGTTTTCACAGCGTATCATAGTTGGTACCAATCCTTGTATTCGTGTTTTGCCCTTCGCAGCGCGAGCAAGGCCGCAATCGCCGGCGCTGGCAAGAGCCAGAACGGCAATGAGCCGGCCCAAAAGACAAGCGCAAGCGTTCCAAACAACAGCGCCGTTTTCATTAAGGGATTAATGCGCGCGAACGAAAGGCCAAATATGGTAAAGTACAGCGCTATTATGCAATACAAATATTTTAGCATAAGCGCGATGTTCATAAAAAGCCCGATAAAAATAAAGACGGCCAATAGCCAGCCGAAAAACAGGCCGGAGAGGCGGGCGGTTCTTTTTACATGGAACGTAAAACTATTTTCTCCAAGAATTGCATGAAATTTCCAGTTTATTGAATGGGGGAAATCGGCAAGGCCTAAAAAGCCGAAGAAAAATGCCACAAGCGCCGCGATAAAGAAAATCGCCTGAAACCTGCCGGAGCCTGGATCAAAAAGGGTAATTTCCGGATCCAGAGCCAGAATCAAAAAGGCCGTAAAAAAGATCGCGGCGCAAAATATCGCCCTTACCAAAACATCGCCGGCGCAATAATCGTGAAAAAAGCCCTTCGCTTGCGCGCTTAACAGCGATTTTTTTACGGCGCTTTTTGCCGGCCTGCGCGAACGCCTGTTTCGCGCCTGCATGATCAAAAAAGAAAGGCTGAGCGAAAAAAAGCTTGCCAAAAGAGCAAGCCAAGGGTATTTTTTTGCGGTAAAAAAATTGATGACAACGACGATAATCAAAAACGCATTGCTCAACAAGGCTTCTTTAAGAAAAAACCGGGCCTGAATGCGCGAATTGGCCAATTTGCTTTTTGAATAAAGGAGGAGCGCCGGAAGCGCGTCGCGTTTTCTGAACGAGTCAAGCAGGGATACAAGCATTAGAATTGGCGCGAGCGTGATTAAAAGCCCGGCATCGATTGAAATATAACCGCCGGCAAAGGCGAAAACGAACGCGCCGACAATTACCGCCGACGCGATGACAAGCGCGAAGGAGGACTTAATTGCCGCCCAGGTTCTATTTAGGGCGATCTTTATCCAAAAAAGCGCTAGGATCATTTTGTCGGCCCTTTCGCCAATGCGCGCGTCATTTGCCCAGCGTAGTAGGACGCGCCGGTTTTGTCAACGGCGTTTGAGCGTTCCGCCTCCTGCCGTAAATCGAGCTTACATAATTTTAAAAACCACCGGATAGCGAAAGCGCGCCGGGGCCGCGCGCCCGTCAACGGTGGCCGGAATCCCGCGCCTGCCTTCAAAGGCTTTAAGCGCCGCGTCTCCAAAGCCGCGCCCTTGCGGCTCTTCCCGCGCAATCAGGGCGAAGGCCACCGCGCCATCGGCGTCGACGAAAAGCTCCAGAACGACTCGGCCTTCAATTCCGGCTCGCAGGGCCGCGCGCGGAAAGATAAGGGCCCCGGCGATGGCGCGCTCGTCGAAGCGCGGCGGGCTTGAAAGCATTTCCTGGGGATAAAAGCCATTGCCAAAGCCGCCGGCAAGCGCGCCTTGCTCGCCTTCAGGCGATCCGGGCTGCGCAGCCTGCTCGCCCGACGCGCCGTCTTCCTCGTGCAAAGAAGCGCCCTGCGCGCTAGGTTCCGCGATCTGCGCGACTTGTTCGCTTGCCTGGGCAGCAGGTTGCGCGACAGGCTGCGCTCTTTGCGCGGCTGGCTGCGCCGGCTGGCTGGGCTGGGCGGAAGGAGCGGCCTGTTCGGAGAAAATGGCCAGGCGAATTGGGCCGGCCGGAATTCCGGCCGGCGTTCCAGCTTGCTCGGCAGCCTGTTCCTCGGCCTGCGTTCCGGCGCCTGAAAGCAACACAATCGCTACATGGGCGGCGGTCACCGCGACAAAAATCGCAAGCCTAATCACGACGAAGGTCCCAGGCCCCGCACCGCAAGGCTTACGTTCCGATGCTCGATTGATTGCAGCATTTCAATTACGGCGCTAACCGCGCCAAAACGCGCGTCCCGGTCCGCGACGATCATCGCCGTCGTGCCGGGCCTTTCCTGGCTAAGCGCCGTGATCGCGTCCCGCGCTTCCGCTATGCTCGAAGGCCGGCCGTCAACAAAGATTTCCCCCTGCGCGTCAATCCAAATTTCCAGGCCGGTTTCCAGGGCTTCGGATGCCTGTCGCGCCTCGGCCGGGATCACGCCGGCGCTTTGCTCTGCCCGCGCCATTTGGCTCATAAGCGATAAAACCATTACAAAAATTAAAAGCAAAAAAGCCACGTCGGAAAGCGCGGCGGCCGGCGGCGCTCGAAGGCCGGCGCGCAAAAATCTTTTTCTTGTCATTGCGATGCTCCCTGGCGCAGGGCGAAAGAAAAAGTCTCGACATTTTGTTCCCTTGCAAGATCGACGAAGGAAACGACGTCCTGCCATCTCGCCAGGGGATCGACGGCCAGCGTTACGGCCGTCGTCGCGCCGGAACCTTGCGCCGCTAAAATAAGGGCGCGCGCTTCGGCCGCCTCGACTTGCAGCGAATCGAAAAATATTTTTCCCTCGCCGTCCATCTCAAAGCGCAGTATCTCGCCAACGGCGCTTTCGCTCGACGCTCCGGCCAGGTTCGCCTCGATTGCCGCCATGCCGCCGGAGCCGATGCCGACGATCAAAAAATACATCACAAGCAGGAAGGCAAGGTCGCTCGCCACGACAAACTCGGCAAAGCGACTTCTCCTTCGCGCCCTCATGCGCTTTCCTCGATTTGCGCGGCCAGTCGCGCGCAGGCGCTTTCAACATCGAAGGCGTACCTTTCGATTGCGTGGGAAAAAAGCGCGTGGGCGGCCATCGCTATTATCGCTATCGCCAGCCCCACGACGGTCGTTACCAGCGCCTCGTAAATGCCGGCGGCGATGGTTTGCGCGCTTGCGTCGGCGGCTTCGGCGATCGCGCCAAAGGCGCCTATCATTCCGGTCACCGTGCCAAGAAAGCCGGTAAGCGGCGCCATCGATCCCAGGGCCGTCAAAAGACCAAGCCCGTTTTCCAGGGCGTTCGCTCGCCGGCCGGCTTCGGCTTCGGCGGCCTTTCCCGCCGCCTCAATGCCGGCGGCTCCGGCTCTCGCGCGGCTGACAAAGGCAAGCAGCGCGCCGGCTCCCGCTCGTCGCTTTGCGCCAGGGGAAAGAAGGCCGACGGCGCCGTCCCAGTCGCCCCGCGCGATCAGGCGCGAGACTTCTTTCCTTTCGCGCTCGACCCTTAAATCGCTGTAGAAAAAAACAAAGGCGCGCTCGATGGCGATCGCGAAAGTCGCCACCGAGAAAAACGCGAGAGGCCACATGACCGGCCCGCCCAGGTGAAAAAGCTCCAGGAGCGTGAAATTTCCGATGTTGTCCTCCACGCTTAAAAACGACGCTGAAACAAAACGCCGAAAGACGCCGTCAAAAAAAGAGAACGAGACATGTTTTCTCCTTGGGCCCAATCCACGAGGCCGCAAAAATGGCGCGCGCATACCAAAGTTTCCTGGCTTGAGGGCCTTTCTTCCGTCGGCCTTCCCGCGAGCGCAGTGGCCGCAAAGACGGAATCTTCCCTCACACAGTTACGGGATAGCGGGGGATTTTCACCCCACTTCCTTTGAAATATGCACGCGCAGTTTGCCGGAAAAACGGTCGGGCGTCAAGCGCCCGGCTATTGAACGCACGTGAATCTAATTTGGGATGCACCAGCGGGAAACAACAAAAGCCAAGCAGATAGGCAGCGATCGAAGAGGCTTTCTCGCAAATTTAAGGCCGCGCCGGTGGTCCCCTCGGCCCAATCGCCGCTTTTCTAAAGTTGACATTCTACCGATAATAGTGTAAGACATCTATGGGGAAGCGCTGAATTCCTTATTTAATCAGCGGTTCCCTAGGAGAGCCGGGCGCCGGCTGCTGCCGGAGATTCGCTAAGGAGACGCATATCAGGAGAAACAGGCCTTCCTATCGCGATGGCAATCACAGGAAGCGGTTCCTGATCGCGGTGCTGGCGCTGGCCGGCGTCGTGGGGAGCGTTTCGGCCCTGTCGCAGCTTGCCGGGAGCTTTAGGCCCGGGGCGCAGAGGGCCGAGCGCGCCGAGATTCTGCGGCTCTGGGAGGCCGGCGCCTTTGCCGAGGCCGGCGCGCTCGCAAGAGAGGGCCTCGCCGAAAGGCCGCTGGACTATTTCCTGCTGACCATGCGCGGGTTTTCTTCCTATCAAATGGGAGTTTCCCAGGTCAGCGCCCAGCGGGCCGACGCGCATTTCGACGACGCGATCCGCGCCCTGCGTCAGGCCATGCTTCTGGAAGAGGCGGCCGCGGACGGGCGGCTTTTTTACGTGCTGGGAAAGGCGTACTTTCATCGCGGGGACGGATTTTCCGACCTGGCGGTGGAGTACCTGGAAAGGGCGAGGGCCTTGGGGCATCTGGCCTCGGACATACCGGAGTTCCTGGGGCTGGCCTACGCCGCGCTGGGGGACTACGAAAACAGCGTGATAGCCTTCGCCGAGGCGCTGGAGATTTCCAGGCCCTCGGCGCTGTTGCTTTCGTCCATAGCCGAATCCTACGCGGCGCTCGGCGAGCTCGAAACGGCGCGCGCCTACCTGATGCGCGCGATCAGCGTTTCGGTGGATTCGCGGGCGACGCTGGACGCGCGGCTCTTTCTCGCCGACGTCCTTCGCAGGCTCGACGATCCGGAAGGGGCGACGGCGCAGGTTATGTGGATTCTCGAGGAAACGGGCGAGAACGCCGAGGCCCGGTTCCAGCTTGGGGAGCTTTACGCGCATCAAGGCGACGTAGTGCGCGCGCGCGCCGAGTGGCGGCGCGCCGTGGCGCTTGACCCGGCGCATCTTAGGGCAAGAACGCGGCTTGCGTTGTAAGGCCGCAAATTTTTTTTAAGGGAGAGGCTATGTTTGGCGCTACTTCATCGGATTTGGGAATTGACTTAGGAACCTGCAACACTATCATTTGTCTTCGGAACAAAGGAATAGTGCTTAACGAGCCGTCCGTGGTGGCCGTCGAACGGGGAACGAAAAAGATTATCGCCGTGGGATCGAGCGCGAAGCGAATGCTCAGCAAAACGCCGGAGGGAATCCTTACGATTCGCCCCCTGCGCGACGGGGTGATCGCCGACCTGGATTCCACGGAAAAAATGATCCGGTACTTTATTTCCAGGGTTCTTCCCCGGTACCGCTTCACCAAGCCGAGAATGGTCATCGGCATTCCTTCCAGCATAACCGAGGTCGAGCGCAGGGCCGTCGAGGAAAGCGCCTACAAAGCCGGCGCCAGGGACGTGGTAGTAATAGAAGAAAGCCTCGCCGCGGCGATCGGCGCGGACATTCCGATTTACGAGCCGGCCGGCCACATGATCTGCGACATCGGCGGCGGAACGACCGAGATTTCGGTTATTTCCCTTTCCGGCATGGTCGTGACGGATTCGATCAGGGTTGGCGGGGACGCCTTCGACACGGCTATCATGAAATACGTTAAAAACGTTCACAACCTTATCATCGGCCAGCCGATGGCCGAGCATCTTAAAATGGAGATAGGCAACGCCACGCCGGGGGAAAACCTCGCCGACGTGGAGGTAAAGGGAACGAACGCCGCCAACGGCCTGCCCCAGCGCTTTAAAATCGACGCGAACCAGATACGGGAGGCGCTGCGGGATCCTATAGCCGAGATCGTCGAGAACGTAAAGATAACGCTGGGGAAGACGCCGCCGGAACTTGCCGCCGACATCGTGGAGCGCGGAATCGTGATGACCGGCGGCGGCGCCCTCCTTCGCGGCCTGGATCGCTATCTGGCCAATGAAACGGGCGTGCCGGTTTTTATAGCCGACGATCCCCTTAACTGCGTGGCGCTGGGAGCCGGCAAGTACTACGACTTTATGAAAGGCGTTGACAGCTCCAAGACGGCCTACGACCGGCTTAACAGGTAGGCCATGAAAAAAAAGGGAGAAGCGCTGCGGCGGCGCCTGTCTATGGAAGCTTATGTCTTCGCGGGGCTGCTTTTGGTCTCGCTGGGGACTTTGGTGGTTTCCACGCAGGACGTTTTTCGCAACTTTGGCGCCGGCTTCTCCCCCTTTTCCGGCGCGCGCGGCCTTGTCAGCGAGGTTTCCGGCTTTGTTTCCGGCACCGTTCTTGCCATTCGGGAGCTTGCGCGCCTGCGCGAGGAGCACGCCCAGCTTATGGAAAGGGTTGCGCGCTACGAAAGGGTGGAGCGCACGGCCGCCGAGATCAACCAGGAAAACGCGCGCCTGCGGGAACAGCTTGGCTTTTCGCATGAGATGGAGCTGCGACACATTCCGGCGCGCGTGGTGGGCCGGGATCCGGACAATCTTTTTTCGGCCTTGGTTATCAACCAGGGAACGCGGGCCGGGATCACGGCCGACATGCCGGTCATCGCCTGGCAGGGCGGAACGCAGGCCCTTGTCGGCAAGGTGATACAGGCGCGACCGTTCGAAAGCCTCGTTCTGCCCATCCACGATTCGAACCTTTTCGTTTCGGCGCGGCTTGCCGCCTCGCGCTTCGAGGGCATAGTCGAAGGGCAGGGCGACGCGAACGCGGATCTGCTTATGCGCTTTTTGCCGAAGCGGGCGCGCGACGAAATAATTCGAGGCGACTTGGTGGTTTCAAGCGGGCTGGGCGGCGTGTATCCGCCCGAAATAAACATTGGAAGGGTAAGCAATATCATCTACAGCGAGCATGACATTTCGATGGAGGTCGAGCTTCAGCCCCTGATCGATTTTTCCCGCCTGGAATTCGTCTTTGTGATTGAAACGCTGGACGCGACTCGCGAGCGCGAAGAGGAAGAGCTTGCCGCGCAGGATAGCTCGCCGCTCGAGGAAAGCCTGCTCGCGCCGGACGCGCCGGCCGGGGGAATATAGGCGGGGGAAGCGGCGATGGCCAAGAACATTATTTGGACGGTCGTTTTTTCTTTTGTCGCGGCCACTCTTCAGTCAACCTTGCTTTCCCATGTGGCCCTGTACGGCGCCGTTCCGGACTTGGTTTTGGGGATAGTGGTTTACGTCGCCTACGTCAACGGGCTTATGGCCGGGCAGCTTGCCGGCTTTTTCAGCGGCCTTACGCTGGACTTGATTTCGGCCGCGCCTATGGGCCTTAACGCGCTTATCCGCACGCTGATAGGGGCGCTGGCAGGCATTGCAAGGGGAAGGGTGGTTCTTGACTACGTGCTTATTCCAATGGCGCTTTGCGCTTTGGCGACGATGCTCAAGGCGGGCCTGCTTTTTCTTTTAAGCCTTGTTTTTCAAAATTCGGTGCCGGCGTATCCGCTTGCGGCTCCAACCCTGTGGGCGGAACTTGTGTTGAACACGGCCTCGGCGCCGCTTTTGTTCGCTTTTTTGCGGCGCTTTGGATCGCTTTTGGTTGGAAAGGGAGTTGTCTGATGACAGATAGAAATGAGGATTCAAGGCGCAGCCTTGACAGGCGGCTGCTTTCTCTTAGGCTGCTTTTCGTCGTGGCGTTTTTTCTTTACGGCGCGCGGCTTTTTAGCATTCAGATACTTTCCGGCGAGGTTCACCGCGCGCAGGCTCAGGATATTTCCCGTCGCACGGAACTTGTGAGGGCGCAGCGCGGGGATATTTTCGACCGCAGCTTTACGACGCCTTTGGCGACGAACATAGACACGTTTTCCGTCAGCATAATTCCCGGGGAAATTCCGCCCAGCCAATTGCCGGACATCATAGACGCTCTTGCCGAGATTATAGGGATTACCGTCGAGGAGATCGAGGCGCGCGTTCCATCCCGTTATCAAAGGCTTTTTCATCCTATGGAGGTCGCCGGAAACGTTTCCTTTCAGGTTATATCCGCGCTGGCCGAACGCCGCGCCTCGCTTCCCGGCGTAATCTGGAACAATCGCTCCGTGCGCAATTACCCGGACATAGGAAGCCTGTCGCACATCATCGGTTATGTCGGCGACATAAGCCGCGACGAGCTTGTCGATTTGTTCAATTACGGCTATCAGCAGGGCGACATAATTGGCCGCACCGGCATTGAAAGGCAGTACGACGATCTTTTGCGCGGAAGGCACGGCCTTGAAACCAGGGTCGTCGACGCGCGCGGCCTTCGCATAGCGGGGCAGGGCAGCCGCATCCCGCCGGAAACAGGAATGAACCTGGTTCTTACCATAGATCAGCGCATTCAAAAGCTGGCCGAGGAGGCGCTGGGCGAAAGGATGGGATCCATCGTGGTCCTGCGCCCCGGCACGGGGGAAGTGCTGGCGATGGTTTCCTACCCTTGGTTCGACCCCAATATTTTTGTCAATGGGGACGTGGCCGAGTACCAGGCGCTTTTGGCCAACCCGCACAACCCGCTCCTTAACCGGTCCATTCAGTCGGCCTATCAGCCGGCATCGACCTTCAAGACCGTAATGTCCGTGGCGATGTATTCGCAGAACGTTCTGCCGGCGAACCATACGGTTTTGTGCGTGGGCTCGGTACAGTTCGGCGGCAGGACTTGGCATTGCTGGCACAGGTTCGGCCACGGCAGGATGAACCTGACCGGCGGCCTTGCCAATTCCTGCAATATTTTCTATTGGGCTTCCACGCGCGACTTCCTCGGCATAGACAATATGGTGCACTATTCCAGGGAAATGGGACTCGGCAGCCTTACCGGCATCGATCTGCCGGGCGAGGTCGCCGGCTTTATCCCCACGCCCGAATGGAAGCAGCGTCGCTTTCATGAGTCCTGGTATAACGGCGATACGATGAACATGGCCATTGGGCAGGGCTGGACGCTGGTAACGCCGCTACAGATGGCGAACGTCGTCGCTATGGTCGTCAACGGCGGGGTTATTTACACGCCCACGCTTTTGAAAGAGGTTAGGCATCCAATCACTGGGGAAATAGTCGAGACGATAGAGCCGACCGTGCTTCACAGATCCGGCGCCGATCCAAGAGTTTTCGATTCGGTGCGAAGCGATCTTCGCACCACAATCACGGACGGTACGGCAAGGTTTATGAATAATATCAGCCGCCCCGTTGCCGGCAAGACCGGTACCGCCGAGGTGGGCCTTGACGACCGCTGGCATTCATGGTTTATCGCCTTTGGCCCCTACGGTTCGACGGACATAGAGGAACAGGTGGCGATAGCCGCCATAGTCGAGGCCACGAACGACTGGGAATGGTGGGCGACCTGGGCGACGGCCGCCGTGCTGCAAGGGATTTTTACAAACCGGGATTTCGAGCAGTCGGTGCGCAGCCTGGGATTGCAGCATATAATGCTTGCGGGGCGATAGGCGCAACCATGCAGTCCAGAGACATACTTGAAATTGACTACCTGATCCTGCTCCCCGTGATTGGTCTTGTGGCGATAGGGATCGTGTTTATTTATTCTGCGGGAATAACGGCCGGAGGCACGGCCTCCACCGAGTACACAAGGCAGATTATCTGGGCGTCGCTTGGGCTTGCGATCGCGCTTGCTCTATCGATGATTAGCTACAGGCGCTTTCATAAATTCGCGCCGCATATGTATTTCGCCACGCTGATACCGCTTGCGCTTCCCATCATTTACGGAACCATTGTCAGCGGCTTTGTTTACGACGGACGCTGGTTTAGGGTAGGCGGCGTTGGGCTTCAGGTTTCCGAATTCGCGAAAATCACCACGATAATTCTTCTCGCGCGCTACCTTGCCGATACGAGGCTTTCGACCAATTCCTTTATTCGCTTCGCCATGTCTTGCGGAATTGTCGCCATTCCTATGGGCCTTGTTTTTGTTCAGCCGGATTTAGGCACGGCGCTTGTGTTCATACCGATACTTTTGTTTATGACTTTTATCTCCGGCATTGACAAGCGCTACGTGTTTTTTGCCGTGGCCTGCATCGCCCTTACCGCAGTTCTTACCGTGCTTCCTTTTTGGCAGGAATTTATTCTGCGCAAATATGTGCCAATAATCGACGCGCTGAATAGCGCCCGCCTTGTCCTGGTAGCGATTCTTTCCCTTAGCGTGATCGCGGCTACCGCGCTTTTTGGCTTTCTGAAATATCGTAAAAAATATTTCTTCTGGATTGTTTACGCGGTTTCTATAGTCGTTCTTTCCCTTGGAGTTTCCTATGCGGCGCGCAGCCTTTTGCGCCCATACCAGATAATGCGCCTGGTCGTTTTTCTTGATCCAAGCATCGACCCGCGAGGCGCCGGCTGGAATATTATACAGTCGACTACGGCCATAGGCGCCGGCGGCCTCACCGGCGTGGGATTTTTGCAGGGAACGCAAAGCTATTTCCGCTATCTGCCGGAACAAAGCACGGACTTTATCTTTTCGGTTTTTTCCGAGGAGGCCGGCTTTATCGGCGGGATGATCGTGTTTTTGCTATTTATGACAATTTTTATGCGCCTTTTAAGGGTGATGAAAATAACGGCGGATCCCTTTGCCGCCTACATCTGCGCAGGCATTGTGGGCATGTTTAGCTTTCACTTTTTAATTAATGTTGGCATGACGATGGGCATAATGCCCATAACCGGCATTCCGCTTATTTTCCTTTCCTACGGCGGCTCTTCCATGCTTTCTTCGATGGTGGCCGTGGGCCTCGCCTTGAGCGTGCATGTAAGAAGATACACACAGCTGGCGGTATGAGCCATTCCGTTCAGCGCCGACATGCGCGCTATGTAGATCCCGCCAGCGACATAGGCGCGCTCCTTTTGGACGTGGCAAAGCCGGCGCGCTATTCCGGCGGCGAGCATGGCCGCCTTGCAAAAAAGGACGCGCCGGCGCAAACGCTGATAGCGTTTCCGGACCTTTACGAAATAGGCATGTCGAATCAGGCCTTGAAAATAATTTACAATGGTCTTAATAGTATTCCAGGGATTTCATGCGACAGGGCATTTGCGCCGGCGCCTGATTTTGAACAGCTTCTTAAGCGCGAGGGCCTTTCCCTTTACGGCCTGGACACCGGCATAGTTCTTAAAGACCTCGATCTTCTGCTTTTTACCCTGGGCTACGAGCTTGGCTTTTCCGGCATTCTTTCCATGCTGGATTCTTCCGGCATTCCTTTGCGCAACGAAATGCGCGATGCAAGCGATCCCGTTCTGATAGTCGGCGGGCCTGCCGTCTCGAACCCTCTTCCCTATAGCAATTTTATCGACGCCTTTTGGATGGGCGAGGCGGAAGCCGGCTTTTTCGATTTGGCCGAGGAATTGCGCGACATTATTTGCGCGGCGCCAAGCAAGGCGGAAGGCCGAAAGGCCATGCTTGAAAAGCTGCGCGCGCATCCAAGCATTTGGATGAAGGGCAAAGATAGGGCCGTCCGCGCCATTTACGCGGGCTTTGAAACGGCGAGCGCGCCTCCGCCGGTGTACCCGGTTCCCAGCATGAAGATTGTCCAGATGCATGCGGCGCTGGAAATTATGCGCGGCTGCCCCAACGGCTGCCGTTTTTGCCATGCAGGCTATTGGTACAGGCCGATGCGACAAAAGCCGCGCGAAACGCTTTTGCGCGAGGCCGGCGATTATGTCAGCTTGGGCGGCTATAGCGAGATAACGCTTTCCTCACTTTCAAGCGGCGATTATTCTGGGATCGAAAGCCTTGTTGATGGCCTTAACGATCTTTTTTCCGGCAGGCATGTTTCTTTTCAGTTGCCGTCCTTAAAGGTTTCCACTTTTTCGCTTTCGCTTTTGGAAAAGATTTCCCTTACGCGCAAGAGCGGCCTTACCTTCGCCGTGGAAACTCCGCTTGATTTTTGGCAGCTGGCCTTGAACAAGCAGGTAAGCGAGGATTATGTCGTTGAAATTCTTTTGGAAGCAAGGCGCAATGGATGGCGCGGCGCCAAATTCTATTTTATGATCGGCCTGCCGCTTCCGCAGGTTAATGCCGAAAAAAAAATTCGCGAGGAAGAGGAAATCGTAAATTTTATTAATGCCGTGGCAAAAAAAACTTCGATGCATTTTAACATTAACGTGGGGATTTTCGTGCCAAAGCCTCATACGCCTTACCAATGGGCCAAACAACTTGACAGCGAAAGCGCCTTTTCCAAGCTCGGCTTTATTCGCGATAAGCTGAAACCCCGGGGACACAAGGTAAGCGTAAGCGAAACGCTGCTTGCGTCGATCGAAGGCGTTTTAAGTCGAGGCGACGAACGCGCCGGCGACATTGCCGAGGAAGCCTTTCGTCTTGGCAGCCGGCTTGATGCCTGGAACGAATATATTTCCAAGGAAGCCTGGCGCAAGGCCCTTGGCGAAAATGAAAATGTCGCGCAGGGCTTTCTTGAAGGCCGGGACACAGACGCGGCGCTTCCTTGGCAGCCCATTTATTCAGGCGTTTCCCTCGCGCACTTTCGCGAAGAATTTGAAAAATCGGAAAAGGGCCAGATGACGGAGCCCTGCGAGGACGAATGCAGCGATTCCTGCGGCGTTTGCGGCAAGGCCCTTTGCGTTAGGCGCAACATCGACGCGCCTAAGATTGCGGCGGATGAGCCAAGCGCGCCTGAGCCGGAAGCAAGCCAAGAAGTTTGGCGAATGGTTTTTACTTTTTCCAAGGAAGGCAGCGCCGTTTTTCACGGACATTTAAGCCTTATAGAAATTTTTTCTATGTCGCTCATTCGCGCCGGCCAAAGGGCGCTTTATACGCAGGGCTTTAATCCCTTGCCAAAGCTGGAAATAGTTTGGCCGCTTTCCATGGGAATAAGCGCCGGAGCGGAAATTGCCGGCGTGGATTTTCCGGAAAAAATTTCAGCCGAAGACTTTGTCAAAAAAATGAACGAAGCATTGCCTGAAGGCATGAAGGTTGGCCGCGCGGAGATTTTCCATATTGCGCGGGGAGCGAAAAAGCGCTCGCTTTCGTCGCTTTTGTGGGGCTTTGGATACGGCGGCTCGGATGGAGAAATTATCTACGTGCCGGTGGCCGAAGACAAAGCCTTTCGCGAAAAAAACGCCCCCAGCGCGCAAAGCCTTTTTTCGCTGCGCCGTCACTGCGTTCTTGCGCGCGAGGAGGCAAAGGCCAACGATGCG
>WRAL01000002.1 GCA_009780285.1 Treponema sp. | reverse complement strand
GACTGAAAATCTGCGTGTCTGGGGTTCAATTCCCCGAGGTGGCATAGCTAAATCGTTGCCTGGCAATGATTTAGCATCGCAGAAAACCGAAGATTCGTTAAGACGGGCAGCATCGTGCGCTTATCGTGCGCTTATTCCGAAAAGGAGATGCTATGCCCAGATTGCCAAAGCCGTATTCCACCCCCCGCCGCGCCGACTCGAAAACGTTTCAGATCACCCTTAATCCGTCCTGCGGACTGCCGGCCAGAACCTGCCGGGAATGGAAGCGGCGCAGCTTCCAGGACCTGCCGGAGGAGCTGGCCCATCACAGAAGCCCACGGACGAAGGCCGCCGCGTGCGCCGCCGCCCTCGCCCTGATCGCCTTCCTCGGGAAAGCGCAGGAGCAGGGAGCCGCGAGGCGGGTCAAATTCGCGGACGTGTCGGTGGGCGAATGGGTCGAGCAGTTCACCAAAATGGAGACCAGCCCGAGGACGGGCATCAACGCCTCCCAAAACCGCCCCTACTCCCCCGACACGCTTTCCAACTACCGCAGCTATTTCGACAACCACATTAAGGGCGACGAGTTCTGCGCTCTTCGTATAGCCGAGGCCGAGGAGGAGGACGCGCTGGCCTTCGTAACGCGGCTGTCGGCGAAAAGCCTGTCGAACGGACGGCCGATGGGCGGGAGCCGTACCTTCGCCGGCGTCGTGATCTTCATGCGCATGGCCTTCGAAGATTACCAGCGCAAGAACAGGCGATGGCTCAACCCCTTCAAATACCTGGGCAAGCCTAAAACGAAAAGCGTTCGCCGGGGCTTCCTCCCGGAGGACGAGATGCTGAGGCTGTTCGAGCCGGGGGTTTTGGGTTCCACGATGGAGCTGGCGGTCTGCGCGGCGATGTTTCTTTCGGGGCTGCGGCGCGCGGAGATATTCGCCCTGAAGCCCGAGTGCCTGGACTGGAGCGCCCCGAAAATAACCGTGAAAAACGCCTGGCAGGACTTCGACAGGAAGACGCGGAGGCTTGGGCCGCCAAAGGGCAAGAAGGAACGGGACGCGCCTTTCGACCCGGTCCTTCAGGCGGCCATACGCCGACTTTGGGAGGAAAACGGCAGGCACGAGTTCGTTTTCTCGCTGAAGGACGGATCCACCCCCGGCCCCTCGTGGATATACGGCAACTTTCGCCGCTGGCTCGCACGCGCCGGGATAGAGCTTGGCGTCAGGAAGATAGTGCCGCACAGCTCGCGGCACTCCCTCGCCTCGCTTTTGGAGAAGCGGAACGTGTCGCTGCGCTACATACAGGACTTGCTGGGGCATTGCAGCATGGAGACCACGAAGATTTACCTTCACTCGACGGATAAGACGATAGGCGACGTGGGCAGGAGGATATCCGAGGCTCTGGAAAAAGGCGGGCGCGCGGGGGAAGACGAAGGGCAACGCGGCGGCTAAACCGCGCCTTCCTCCTCGGCGCCGTCACGGAAGGGCTCGCTCCGATCCAAAAGCGAAAGGATCGCGAGCGAGCCCGTCAGGATCAGAGCCAGGGCGATTATCGCTACGGCCACCGGCGATCCGCTTACGCCACCGCCGGAAAGCGCGCCTTTTCCGTGCGCGGAATGCGCCTGAGCGCCTTCGCCCTGTCCACGCCGCCCAGCCTGTCCGCCTGCCTCTCCGTCCAGCGCGTCATGTAGTACCAGTATATCCGGTCGTAGGTCTCCCACGACTTATGGAACCACCTGTCCCACAGATTACAGAAAACCGCGCTGTACACGCCTATCACAGGCAGGTACAGCGGCCCCCACCTTGCCGACTGGCGGCTATGGCCGCCTTCGTGGGGCACCTCGGTTTTAAGGTCGCTTCTTTGCGGCATCAGGATGTAGGCGCCGAAAGAACCGCCGGAAATAAATTTGGTAAACCATCCCTTCCGCTCAAAGTGCCAGTAGACCGTGCCGTCCAGCGCGCGCGGCTTGGCTTTTGTTATCGCTATCAGCGCCAGTCCCAACAAGTGCTGCGGCGCCTGCCACAGCCATAATAATTTATCTTTCATCCCCCCTCCCCCTACGCCGCAAGCTCGCGCGCTATCGCCGCGCAGATCGCCTCGAAGCGCTCGCCGTAAAGCCGGCAGTCCTCGGCGCTGTTCACGAAGCAGACCTCCAGTATCACAGGGTTCTTCTTGCAAACCCGCCCGAACGACGTGTTCACCTCGTGAACGCCGGGCCATTTCCCCGGCCGGCGCAGCCTAAGCCCGCCCGAGTCGGCCACGGCCTTGGCCAGGCGCGAGGCGATCCCCCGCGTCGCGCCGTCCGCCGAGGGATGAACCGCCGCCTCCACGCCGATTGCCTTTTCGACAAGGCCGTCGGGCGATGAATTGAAGTGCACGCTTAAATCGAGATCGCGCGCCTGTTTGTTATGCCAGCCGACGGTCGCGTCGAGGTTGCGCGCCTGCGTCCCGCTCGCGTCGTCGTGAAAGACGAGAGCGACGTGGCCCAGCGCGCGAAGGTCTTCCGCCACTCGATCGACGACCTTCCGCGCCTCGTCCACCTCGTCGACGTGGCCGCTCGCGCCTCGAACGTGAAGCCCGTGGCCGCTGGAAATGGCAATAGTCTTTTTCATTAAATAATCCTCCATGCCCCCCGGGGGGTCTATTTGCGTCGCCTCAGCGCGAGGAAAAGCAGGGCCGCGAGCGCCGCTATCACGACGCCCTGCGCGAAGTTCGCGGCCAGCGATTTCGAAAGCCTTTCCTTTAGCCCGCTATTCTCCCGCTCCAGCGCCGTCGTCCTCATCGACAATGCCAAGAACGATTCCCTCAATGAGCGCAAGGAGCTCTCTTGCTCGGCGAACAAGCGCGAGGCTGTCTCCTCCGATTCCCGCGATCTCGTCGAGGCCTCCAGCAATTGCGCTTGCTGCTCGTCTATAAGCCTCAGCATATCCCGCGCTTCGCTCCTCAAGCTCTCGATAAGCGCGTTGGAGTCTAAGATGTTCGTCTCTAAGCTCCTCAAAATCCCGCTCAACTCGGCTAACATCGGCAGAGTCGATGACAACGGGGGGAGGGGGGCTTGCGCATCCCCCGACGCAGGCGCAGGCGACAGCGGCGACGCAAGCGCAAGCGCGAGCGCGACTGAAAAAAATCCTTTCCACATTAAGCCCCTCCGCCTCGCAGCATCGCCTCAATCGCCACGATGTACCTTTCGTTCTTGTCCATGCACTTCCGCGCGATCCCTGAGCGGAACGAATCCTTTGCCTCCTCGAAATAGCGCTTGAACTCGTCGTAGACCGCGATCTTCTTCTTGCAGGCCCTGATCGTCTCGCGCCCCGCCTCCATCAGCCATCCGACCACGCAGGCCTCGATCTCGGCGCCGATTTCCGACCACTCCGGAAGGGCCTGCTGCGGGCAGCCGCGCGGCTTGTCCGCCCGCGCCATGCCCTCGTACTCGTCCCGCGCCAGCGCGATCACGCGGCGGCGGTACTCGCCGTAGTTTTCCGGCTGGAATTCCGTCGTGAAGTGGTTGTTGCTAATGCACTCGCCCAAGGGCAGCGTGATGAAGGTGGAGATCGCCAGGCGCGGGTGCGCGCAGGAGGCGACGCGGGAAAGCGCGATGCCGACGCGGTTTTTGACCGGCCCCAGGTGGCGGCGCATGTTGCCCTTGCACTCCCGGTCGATCTCGTCGATCTTGCGGTTCATGTGATACTCGGAGCTGGCGCATTCCGATCCGATCCGAAGCGAGCCTATCCCCCCCCGGACCCCCAGCCGCTTCACGAAAAGAAACAGCAGCGCCGCCAGCAGGATTATCAGCAGGATTATCCCGCCGAACATAAGCGCCATGTTCTCGATTGGCATGGCGGCCAGATCCGCCCTTACCTGGTAGTCTCCCATTGTCCCCTCCCGCCGCCTACTGCGCGCGGCTGTCCAGCCTTACCTCTAACTCCTCGCCCGATCCGTCGAAAACGGCGAGCGGGAAATCCGCCTCTGCCGCCGGCTTCGTCGTCCAGCCGTTGCGCCTTAGGAAGCCGTTGATATCGGCGAAGGATTCCTCCTCCACCGACATATAAAACCTTCCATCCTTGAAAAACGTCGCTTTCATTTTCATTCTCCTTCGGCGGCCTTTCCCGCCGTTTCCAATTTATTGCTAACCGCATTCACGGTTATGCCGCCTCCTTGACCCTTACGGGTCTAAGGCGTGTCGTCGTGGTACCGTCGCCTAGAGAACCTTCTTGGTTGTTCCCCCATGCCCATAAAGTGTCGTCGTACCTTATGCCGAAGGCAGCCTGGGATGAACTTACAATATTTTTCCACAAAAACGGCAGGCGTGATCTCGTCGGAGTGCTGCGCTGCGTAGTCGTTCCGTCGCCGAAAATGCCGTTTGTGTTGTATCCCCATGCCCAAAGCGTGCCGTTGGAGCGGATGCCGAGCGAAAACATATAACCAGCTGCAACCGCTACCCAATCGGACGCATTTCCTATTCGCGTTGGAGTGGTACGACGCGTACTCGTTCCGTCGCCGAGAAAGCCGTCTTGGTTGTATCCCCATGCCCAAAGCGTGCCGTCGGAGCGGATGCCGAGCGAGTGTAGAGCACCTGCTGCAACCGCTGCCCAGTCGCTGGCCGTTCCTACTTGCGTAGGAGTGCTGCGCTGCGTAGTCGTGCCGTCGCCGAGCTGGTTATAAGTGTTGATTCCCCACCCCCAAAGCGTGCCGTTGGCGCGGATGCCGAATGAGTGTGCCTCGCCTGCTGCAACCGCTACCCAGTCGCTGGCCGTTCCTACTTGCGTAGGAGTGCTGCGCTGCGTAATCGTGCCGTCGCCGAGCTGGTTATTAGCGTTGTATCCCCATGCCCAAAGCGTGCCGTTAGCGCGGATGCCGAACGAGCAATACTGGCCCGCGAACACGGCTACCCAGTCGGATGGGCTTCCTATTCGCGTAGGAGTGCCGCGCTGCGTAGTCGTGCCGTCGCCGAGCTGCCCATTTCCGTTATTCCCCCACGCCCAAAGCGATCCGTCGGCACGGATGCCTAGCCCGTGAGAAAAACCCGCCGCAACCGCGATCCAGTCGCTGGCGCTTCCCACCCGCCTAGGAACGCGATCGGCACTCGATGGTCTGCCGAGCTGCCCATTTGAGTTACTCCCCCATGACCAAAGCGTGCCGTCGGAGCGGATGCCGAGCGAGTGTAGAGCACCTGTTGCGATAGTGGCCCATGTCGAAACAACCCCGTCCAACTTGACTTTGTCCGCCGCGCTCATAAGGCCAGCCGTAGATTCGGTGGCAGCCGAGGTCGACGCCCTGCTCGTGTCCACGGGGTGCCTATGATCTCCGCGCGCGTACTGCGCTGACGTTCCAACCGCCCCCGCGCCGTCCATTAGCGGCGTGGCCGCGCTGGGCGCATTCGCCGTCGCGCCGGAAGCCACCCCGTTTAGCTTTACCTTGTCCGCTGCGCTCATAAGGCCCGCCGCAGATTCGGTGGCAGCCGAGGTCGACGCCCTGCTCGTGTCCACAGGGTGCCGGTGATCGCCGCGCGCGTACTGCCCGGACGATCCCGCCGTCGCCGCCCCGTCCATGAGCGGCGTGGCGCTGCTGGCCTTCGCGTCGGCGTATGCCTTGGCCGCGTCGAGCGTCTTCTGCCGGGCGTCGGCCTCGTCAAGCATATCCGCGACGAGGGACGCGACGCCGCGAAGCCTGAACGTCCTGGACTTCTGCGCCGTCCAGAGGCTGTTTTCCTCGCCGTCGCGCCGGGCCGTGATTCCCCGAATGTCCTGCTGCTTGAGCGAGGCGGCGCTCGGCGCGACGGCTATTTCGGCTATCTTGATCCAGCCCTCGTCGGCGTCGGGCGCCCTAAGCGATCCTTCCTCGCCCTGCTTTATCGCTATCTGGGCGACAAGCCGGCTCTTCGTGTCTATGCTTTGGTAGGCGACGGACTTAATTTCCGGATCGAAGAAGGCGCGCCTTTGGCGGTCGAAGTCCTCGAAAATTCCCCGCGCCTGCGCGGTGTCCAGCCTGGGAAGCGTTTTGGCCGGGGAAAGCTCCACGGGGGGCGACGCCTCGGACAGATGCGCCGGCAAGGCTATTCCGGGGCCGTTCGCCCAAAACGGGCCGAAGGACAGGGCCATCTTTCCCGGAACCGCCTCGGCCTCGCCGCCAAGCAGGTAGTGGGACTCGGAGCTTACCATTATCCTTTCCATCGCGGCGGCGTTTCGCGCCGCGCTCTGAAACCCGTGCTCGAAATCATCGCTTTTGGCGATCTCGTGCGGCTCCACTCGGGCCGTCGAAATTTCTTCCCTTGTCATTCCTCTCCCTCCATTCCTTCTTCCCTCCCCACGAATTCGGAGTGAACCTCTATGCCCCGTGGCCGCACCACGTCAAGCAGATCAAGAAACGCGCGGCTTCCGGAAACGCTTTGCGGCCCGACGATGAAAGACTCGTCGAAGTGCCCGCGGCCCTCGTATTCCTTCCCCGGTATGGGGTCGTCCCGCCCTTCGGCCAGGCGCAGCGTCGTCTCGCCGGCAGCGTAGCCCTCGTACTGGAAAACCAGCGTGTACGAAGGGTTCGGCGGCTTCTCGAAAAGACGCGCGTAGTCGATCATCGCGCGCTCGCCGGCGACGCCGACAAAGCTGATCGAAAGCTCCGGAGCGTCCTTCGGCAAAAGTATCAGGCAGCGGGCGCAGCCCCATTCGTCCGGGCATTCGCGGACGTTGAGCGTCCTTTCCGGCGTCCACTGGAGCGCGCGCGGGCCCGAATGCCTTTGCTCGCAGGCGTCCCAGCGCAGGCCGTCGCTTTCGATCTCCACCGCGCATTTTCCCTTCAGAAAAAAGCAGAGCGCGTAGGCCCCGGCGGGAAGCGGCCTGTCCAGCCTTTGCTCGCAGCGCTCCTGCCCCGAGCCGGCGAACAACAGGCCGCGCTTTCCGGAAAAGCGCGCGGAGGCGGAAATCGTCGCGCCTCCGGAAAGCGCCCATTCGTCGGAGGATTCCTCGAAGTCGCCGTCGGCGAGCAGGCTTTCCCGTCCCGTTCCTTCGGCGACGTAGCAGCGCACCCCGCTGAAGTACGCCTCGAACACGCTTTTAAGGTTTCCGGCCGTTCCCCAAATTCTGTCGCCGCCGCGCTCGGTAAGCGCCAGCAGGCGGCGAAGGAGCACCGAATCGCTTTCGTTGGGGCGGCGGCGCATCCTGGCGAAAAGGCCGGCCAGCGCCTCAAGCGTGTCGTCGCGATGATCCCGCGCGTCGTCCGTGCGAGTGCGGTAGTCGATGAAGAGGGCCAGCCTCGCAAGCTCGCGCTCGACGGCCCCTCCGCCTGAGCCGTCGGCCAATAGCGCCCGGATCGCCGGGTCGTCCGGCCTAAGCCCCCCGGCCAGGTTGTCCAGCAGGCGCGTTCCAAGGGCGAGGCTCATTCGGCGGTCTCCACTTCCACGCTGGCGCAGCGGGCGATCTGATGCGGCTCTATCGCGACGTCCGCCGCCGGCTCGATCACGGCGGCGTTGCTCAGGATCGGCAGGCGCCTTAGCTCGACGATGAGATCGGAGCGAAGAACCGGCTCGCCTATCCTGCGCGCGTTTACGAAATCCCGCAGGGCCTGGGCCGCCTGAGTCGCGATAAAGGCGGAATCCACGGCGGAGGCGGCGTCGCGATCCGCGCTGACGACAGCCTTGATGGACACCCCCACCATATCCGGCGGAAGGTAACGAATGAGCACGCCGGGGGACCTGTAGCCCTCCATAAGGAGCCTTGCGCGCTCCATGTCCTCGTCCTTCATGGCGCCGGAGCCGTCCTCAAGGTACAGCGTCATGTTCCAGATTCCTTCAAGCGGCGGGAAATGCTCGACCATGCCGATGGATCGCGTCAGGCCCGACCCGCGCAGGCCGGAGAGGAAGCCGGAGGCGTTCGTTCGCTGTAGGCCCAGGATATAGTCGCCAAAGCGATCCATGTACGCGGCCCAGTCCTCGGCGCTTTTTCCGCCGGCCGCCGGCTCCTGGTTGGATACGCCGGTCACGTCCTCCGGAAGGATCGAGACTATGGCTCCAATCTCGCCCGCTCCCACGTTCCCTTCCTCCCCGACCCGTTCGGCGATGGCCGGCACTGGCGGCGAGGCCGTCGCTCCTGAAGGAATCGTCACGGCGGCCGAGGTCGCGAAGATCATGCCCCCGCCGGAAACAAGCGTCCCGGCCGGTATCATCGTCTCGTGAGAGAAGGGCTTCGATCTTGAAAACACGACCCGCGCCCCGGCCCTTTCCCCTCCAAGCATGTCGAAGCCGAAAACGGACATGGGCAGCGAGCGCAGGTGCGAGCGGTATCCTACGCGGCAGGCCACGTAGGCCATCGCGATCTCCCGCGCGAAAGCCTCGAATTGCGAGCAGAGAACGCTGCCGTCGTTAAAGTCGGTCAGCCTGTCCTGCCGCGCTATCGAATGGTTGATCATGTCGGTGTAGATTTGCTGGAACGTCTTGATTTCCACTTATACCCTCCCTGCGGCGGCGCCGTCGCTCCCGTTCACGTCGCTGTACTCGACCTCGACGTTCAGGAAATCCCCCTTTCCGGCAAAGCGCATGGCGTCCACCGAGCGGACGCGCGGATCGCCCAGGACGGTCAGATCGATTGAGGCCAAAACGTAGGCGGTTCCCGCCGTCGGATCGGCCACGCCGGAGCGCAGCCCGTAAGCCACCAGCCGAAGGCGCCGAGCCGCGCTTTCGCGAAGGCGCAGAAGCACGGCCTGCGCGAGGTTACGCGGCCCGCCGACAAGGGCGTAGTCGCCCGAGGCCGTCGCCGCGATCATGCCGTTTTCGTCCAGCAGGATGTCGCGCCCGTAGTTGTCCCTGTCCCCCCTCCGGGCGTACACGCGGTTGTCCGAAAGACTCGCCGAGCGACCGCTCGTCGGGATTTTGACGGCGGCGCCGACCGGAAGGTCGTCCACGGAGGCCGCGCCGTTGAAAGCCGCTATGTCGATGGCCCGCTCCGGATCGCCCAGGTGCTCGGCGGCCAGGGATTCGAAGGTGTCAGATGACTTGAGCGCAACGCTCGCGTGGCCGTAGGAAAGAGTCACGCGGTTCGCCCCGGCTCCGGCCTCCGGAACGGCGGACGACTTCGCGGCGGCGACAAGCTCGTTGGCCGCGCTCTCCATGCTGAAAATCGCCATTTCCGCCCTGTCCCATGCCTCCGCGTAGGAGCTGCCATCCATCGAGGATCGAAGCGCGCCGACGAATTCCATTATCGCCGCGTGGAGCCTTCCGGTGGCGTTCTGAAGGTTCACGCCGATGCTCAGAGCCGCCTCCGCCAACGCGAGCGGAAGCCCGGCCACCGCGGCGGCGCCGCTCACGGCACGGGCCGCGCCGTCTATAACGGAGGCCCCGGCTTCCCCCGCCGAAACGACTATCCCCGTGGCGACGCCGGCGCAATAGGCCGTGACGTTCCCGAGCGTTCGCAAAAGCTCGCTTACCTTCGCTATTTCCTGATTGACCTCGTTCGCGCGAGCCGCCGCCCCATCCGCTAAATCCTTTGCGGCGAGCAGGGCGTCCATCCTGCGGTCTATAACGTCCAGCCGTACCAGGTCCGGGGGCGGGGGCTCCGCGCGGGAACGAAACTCGCGCGCGTCCCTCATGCAGACGCCGGTGAACTCCCAGGTGTATTTGTAGGCAAAGGGCCGTTCCTTGGAGCGGCTTATCTTTAGCTCGCCGGGGAAGGCGCGCCAGTAGCTTTCTATTCTGTTGTACGCGCCGCTCCCTCCGCTCTCGGAGCCGGTGGCGTACTTGGAAAGATCGTAGACCATGATTTTGCCCCTGGCGGGCTTTTGAAGGCTGTCAATGGAGCGGTACCTTTGCAGGAGGTCGCGGAAGTAGTACATTTCCTCCTCGCCGGAGAGCCATTTGTCCGGCTTGGTGCCTCCGAAAATCATCTTTAGCGACTGGTTCACCGTGGAGCCGGAAAGGGTTATGCTCGCCGCGTCCATGCCGTACTCGTCCACGTGCAGCCCGCCAAAGGTTTTCGTTTCCGTCTTGCGCTGGCCGTACTTGATCTCCTCGCTTTCCGGCGGGAGCGAGAAGGTGAACACGTCGTCCGGCGCGCTCTCGCTTGATGCGTAGAATTCTATAAGGTAGGCCTTGAGAAAAAGGCGGCGGTTGCCCGCGACGTTGGCGAGATGGGTTTCAAGAGCGGGCACTAGAGCAGCCCTCCCTTGCCGGAGGCCGTTCCGGTTACCGGCCCCGATGGGCTGGCGCCGGTAATGGGAACGTTGATAGTAACCTCGGCATTGGCCTGCAAATGGGCAATGATGGCGCCGCCGATCTTTTGCCACATTTTTTCGACCTGCTCCCTGGCCTCCGGCGGGGCGGCGGGGTGCATTATCGCGGACGCTATCGCCTTTCCCAGAGCGTCTCCGTTCATTGCCATTATTCCGCCCTCCTAGGTGCCCGTGGCGACGGAGCCGGTTTGCGGGGCGCCGGTGGCGACGCAGAAGGCCAGCGCGCACAGCGGCCCCGATCCCGTCGGCGCGACGGAGCCGCCTACCTCAAACGTCCCGCCGGTGATTTTCGCCTTCGGGGAATGAATCGTGGCCGGGCCGCTCGTCTTCACCGAAAGCTCGCCGTCGGCCTCGATTTTCAGGTTTTTCGTTTTCACCGACGCGGAGCCGCTCTTGATCTCTATTGTCGCGTCGAAGGCTTCGATCACGGCGCTCTTTCCCTCGCCGACCGTGATTTTCACGTCGTCGAACAGGGACAGTTCCAGCGCGCCGGCTCCGCCCTCGTAGCTAACGTCCAGAAACGTTTTCCCGTCCGGCGATTCGATCCTGCGCGATCCGCTTTCTCGATCCGAGCGCGAGCGCCAGCCGCTGGGCTCGATCCTTTCGACCGCGCCCTCCTTTCCGGCGTCCATAAAGGGCGCCGGCCTGTCTATGACGGAATGGCCGGAGAACGGCAGCGCGAAGCAGTCCGAAAACGAAAGGCTCGGCATAAGCACGAAGACGCGCGCGTTCACGGGCGGCAGATCGCGCTCGCCGGAGTGGCCGCCGCCCTCCAGCGGGGCCGACCATTCCCGGCTTGCCACCGGAACATGCTTGAGGAACGCGCCGGAGGCCGTTATAACGTCTATCGAGCAGTCCTCGGAGCGCGCCTTCACGACCCTTGCCCATTCTCCTATCCGCAGCCCCGGCGGGATTCCGGCGGCGGCTTTAGGCGGCCTCGCCGCCATTTGCCCTTCCTTTCGCCTTACCTTGATCGTCATTCCTTCCTCCTATCCGTCCCTTTCAAGCTCGCGGCGCCGCGCGCCGAGCCGCCTAAGAGGGGCGCCCATGCTTCCGTCCCGCCCGTATGTCATGCCGCGCTCGATATCGATCCTTGTCACCGGCGCGCCGCCGTATGTCCAGGAGCGTTCCGTCCGCGTCACGTAGAACTGGCCGCCCATGAATTTAACCCTGCATCCGGCGCGCGGATTGCTGTCCGGCTCGGAATGGTCGGTAACGATAACGGCCTGGCCTGCGTGCATCTCGTCCAGCCGCGAGTACCAGTAGCGCGTCTTTTCGTTAAGGCCCCGTATCGCGTCGGTCAGGCGCTGGATTTCGGCGTTGCCGGTGTTGCCCTGGCGGTCGTAGCCGTTAAAATTGATCTCCAGGGGGCGGAATCCGTAGAGAGCCTGCTTTTCCCTGTCGTGCGCGACAAGCTCGTCCGAGCCGATCTGCCCAGCGCCCGTGTAGAAGCTCCTGTCCTTCGACGAGCCTATCACGTAGGACGCGAAAGCCGTGTACACCTCGTCGTCGCTGCGTTCGAGCGAGTATTCCACCAGGGAGATCGGGCTTATCTCGTACAGCGGAAGCGCCAGCCATTCCCTGTACCCGCTCTCCGGGCTGCCGAAGGGCGACTCGCGCGCCACGATTATCGGAACACCGTCCTCGCAGCGGGTAAATATCTCGTAGGCGCGATCCGGAAGGATGTTCCGCCAGGTGTCGTCGATTACGTTGTTGGCCGCGACGTAAAAGGTCATGGCCACGTCGTATTTCAGGTTCTCGTCGCCCTCGACGCGGATAAAGTCCTCGCCCATGAATTTGCCTATAACCTCGGAAAGCCCGACGGCGGCGATGCCCGTCCCCTGCTCGCTCGTGCCGGAGGCGGTTTCCATGAAGTGCTTCCACGTTTCCTTCATGAATTCCTTTATGGACAGCGGGCTTTGCCGAGCCAGCCTGTCGGTCAGATGGACCCCGAGCGTCATTGCGTTGCGGACGTTGGGGATTCTGGCGTCGAGGGAAAGGGTAAGCTCCGCCACGAGGCTGGCCACGCTCTTGCCGCTGAAGGTAACGGCTCGCTTCATGCCCTGGGAAGTCATAGCCGCGCCAAGCCGGCGGCGTCGGATCACTCCCACGAACCGCGCCGGGCCGCCGTCGGTCTCGTAAATCTTCACGACGCTGAGCGGCGGGATCAGGTCGAAGACCGTGGCGCCCTCGGCGTCCGCCTCCTCGTCCTCAACCGAGATCGAGAACGAGCCGGAAAGGTCGTCCACGGCCTCGGAGAAAGAGTACGCCAGGAGCTTTGAATAGGCGCGGTCGCGGGAATCCGCGCGGTAGGTTATGTCCGCTTTGTCCTTGTTGCCGGAGGTGAATATCTCGACCATCGGCGCCGGGGCCTGGGTTTCAAGGCCCATCCAGCCGCTCCTTCGAATCTCCGCCGCGTCTCCGCTCATGGCAGCGCCTCCCATGATCCGTTCAGCTTCCTTGCCTCGCTGTAGGCGGAAAAAAGCTGAAGCGCGGCCTTGCGCGGTATGCGCTGATCCCCGCTGGTTCGCAGGCCCGGCGCTTCCTTCGCCACTCTGTAGGTGGGAAAATATCGGTAGGTTATCGCCATCTTCGCTCCGGCGGTCGGGCGCGCGCCGAGCCAGTGAATTTCGTTGGAGCCGACGATGGCGAAATCCCGCCCCTCCTCGTACAGGGCGTCCCTCGTTTCCAGCCTGTCCACGCCCTCGACGTGGAACTCGGGGATTCTGTCCCGCCCGTCGCCGCCGCGCTTTTCGATGACCAGCTTTCCAATCATCGCGCCGGAAAGCGCGGTAAGCGCGTCGCCCTCGGATATGCCCAGAGAATAGGGGAACACGCACAGCGCGCTGCCCGAGGATGCCGCGACGAAGGCCGCGTCCGCCGTGGAAAGCTCCTGGGCCAAAAGGACGACACGGACGGGCATGACGTATTCGGCGGAATCGGCGAAAAGGGATTCCGCGTCCGCATCGACCAGGGCCATGTCCCGCCTTAGCCCAAGGACTTTGGGCTCGGCGCCGCTTGAATCCCTAAGCCCGCGAAGGGCCACGAGGTCGCCGCTTGGCCTTCCGCCGCCCGTTTTCGACGGCTCCACGAGAAGGCCGGGAACGCGCCAGTAGCCGCCGCCGGCCTT
Organism: Treponema sp.; assembly: GCA_009780285.1. GTDB lineage: Bacteria > Spirochaetota > Spirochaetia > Treponematales > Breznakiellaceae > WQXQ01. The sequence goes on along the minus strand of WRAL01000002.1, from coordinate 17,691 downwards.
TTCCAGCGCGACGTTTTCGACGCGCCTGACCAAGGGAACGCTCGCCCGCGCGTCTATCACGGCGGAGGCGGGAAAACCCGGCTCGTCTATCCGGACGAATCCGCCCATGCGCTCGAAGGCCAGGGAGGCGCCGCGCCCGTCGAGAATCTCCAGAATCCGCGCCTCGGCGAATTCGTCGGGAATCGCCGCGAAGCCGTCCCTCGCCGCAGCCGAAAAGGAATCCTCGCGCTCGCGAAGAAAGCCGTAGGTTTCGCCCAGGCCGCCGCATTTCTCGCAGCGCAGGTCGGGCCGGCCCGTCTCGGTAACGCAGGGGCATTTCGCGGAGGCGCGCCAGCGGACGCGCTGCCCGTGGCGATGGATCAGCGCCTCGAAATTGTCCCTGCTTTGGGTTAGGGTTACCGGGGAGTTTTTTCCAAGGCCGAATCCCATTTCATCCCCCTACAGGCAGCCCAGCACGACGTGCCCGAACTTCATGCGGTTTTCCGCGATATACTTCTCGATGTCGTCCTTGTATTCCTTGATGTCCGCGCCGTAGAACGCGCTGGTGGCGCACTGCGTGGAGCTGAAGGACTCGCTCACGCCGTCCATCGAAAGGCTGGACGAGGAAAAGCCGGCCATAAGCCCGCGACCTATAATGTTCATAAGCGACACCGCCGCTTTTTTGCCGACAAGCTCGCGCAAGTCCATAGGCACGTCGTCGGAGGTCTCGAAGCCGGCGTCGTAGTCGATGGCGTAGAAAAGGTTGCGGGCCATCGCGTCCGGCCCGTGCATTCCTATCGCCGCCTCGACCCCCCGCGTCGTGTCGCTGGGGCCGGGCATTCCGCTTACGAAGCGAAGCAGCCCCTTGGTCTTGTCCACGGTCGTTCTGGGAAGAAGGGCGGCGATGGGCCCTCGCGGGCCGGAAAGATCGAGGCGCGAGACCGAAAGCACGGGCCGTTTTTTTGTCTTGATCATCCCCCTGCGCCTCATGCGCTCGCGCCTGAAGACGTACAGGGACTCCGCGTCGTCGTAGTCCACGCCTTTTTCAAGGCCGCGCCGATCCGGCTCCGAGCGAACGCGGGTTTTCCGTATCGTGATGTTCAGAAGCCGCTCGACTTCCTGCAAGGCCGCCTCTATGAAAAACCGTATCGCGTCGTCGCTGTAGGAATCGCCGTTGGAGGCGCGGAAGTCCACGCCCCAGAGGTAGCCGCGCAGGTCGTCGGCGGTAAGAATCTCGCCCCAGGAGCCTTCAGGCGCGCGGTAGTTGCCGTGCATGTAGCCTACCGGCCCCGCGTGGCCCCTTCGCATCCAGGGGCTGTAGTCCCATGCGCCGTCCGAATCGGAGGCGAAAGGGCGAGCCCGGTACTGGCATATTCCGTCCATCGGGCTTTCGTCCAGAAACGCTCCGTGGGCCGGGATCGCATCCCCGCCGGAGAATCCCTGGGCCGCGAGCGCGAGCCAGGGCGCGTCCTTGCCCCCGTCCCTGCGCTCAAGCCTATGCCCGCCTTCCATGCCCGGAAGGTGGACAAGCGCGGATGTCTGAACGGAATACGCTTTTAGCATTAGTCGCCTCGGTCGGACTCGTGGCGAATCGGGATGCCGTAGGCCTCGCAGCAGTCATGCTCGATGCGGCACCCTCTGGCGTTTTCCCAGCCGTCCATGAAATACGCGAGGTCGGCTTCGCAAAGCATCGCAAGGCTTGCGGACAGGCAGCGCAGAGCGCTCTTTTCCGGCGTTTCCCCTCCGTCATTCGGGGCGGACGGCAAAACGCTGTCGATTACCTCGTGGCCCTCCGCCTCAAGCGTCGCCTTCAGCGCGGCCCGCTCCTCGCGTATAAGCTCCCTGCTCTTGCCCTTCATTGGCTGCGATATGAATGCCTTCATTTTTTCTCCTTTTCTTCTATTAAATGCGTCTGAATAAGGCGGCGCGGGAATCGCGTCCCGCGCCGCCGCGTTCCCTACGCCGCCTCGAAGCCGGGTATGGAAAGAAGCCTTTCGGCCTCCGCCTCGCCCGTCTCGAACCAGCCCTCGTCGTCCACCTCCGCGACCGTCCCGTCGCCGAGGAACATCCGGTCTCCGGCGAGGGAGACGCATCTTACGCGGCGCCTGCCGTCCGCCGAAGGCGTCGGCGACTTGGCGGGCTCGTCCTTTTTCCCATCCTCGCTCGCCTTCGCGCCGCCTTTGGCCGGGGCTTTCGCCTTGGCCGGAGGCTTCGGCGCCTCTCCGCCCTTCGGAGCGCCCGCGCCCGAATTGCCGCCCGGAGCGTCGGACGCCGGAGCGCCGGGCCCCTGATCGTCCGACTGAAAATCGGGGCTGTCGTCAGGAATGTCCCGCGCTCCGGCGTCGTTTGATTGCTTGTTGTCCATCTTAGAGCCCTCCCCTGTACGCGATGTTCTTGACCACGCCGCACCAGTGCGGCGCCTTCAGGGACGGCGCTCCCCACAGCGCCATGATGAAGGGCGTTACCAGCCGGTCGGTAGGGAACATCCGGTAAAGGCGCATCGGCAGAAGCTGGAAGAACTCGGTTACGACCTGCATCTTCTTTTCCGTAAGGAAGAGCATCTCTGCCGTTCCGGGCAGGTCCTCGTTTAGATCGGTGTAGGCCGTGTTGCCGCCGCTAGGATTCCTTCCTATCCTGGCCATCTCCATAGTCGCGCTTCCGTCCTTGGCGGAGCGGCATATTATGAAGCCGGCGCCGGGGTTTACCTCGGCGGGAGTTATGGTGATTCTCACGCCGTTGCCGGAAGCCACCGTAACGTTGAAGGGACCGGCCGCCTCGGAAACGCCGTGCTCGTTGACGGAGTGAACCGTGTAGCGGTAGACTCCGGCGTCCGAGGCCGCGAACAGCGATCCGGAATTGGGCGCGGGCGTAAAGCCGACGATCGCCGGCTTTGCCGGCGCCTTGCCGGGGATTCCGCCCGGCTTCACCGTTCCCTTCGGCCTGAACATTTTGTCCGGTCCGGCGTCGTCCCCGGCAATGGCGAGCGTGCCGTAGATAGTCGGGTACGCCTTGAACACGGCGGACATCCTGTCGTCGTCAGTGCCGAAGCGCAGCCTGTCGCGGCACAAGTCCTGCAAGTCCTGGCCGAGGATCAGCGGGTAGAACAGCCTGTTGGCCTCGCCGCCCTGATCCGCGATCATCTCCGCCATCTGGGTAAGGACGCTCTCGCCCGCCTGCCGGATGGACTGCCCGCGAAGGTCGTGGACGTTCCGCTTGCCCGCAGGCGCCCGCCGTACCTGCGCCAGAAGCCCGTCGAACTGCGTGCCGACGACCTCCGAGTCGCCGTGGAAGGCGTATTTTTCCGCCGTCTTCAGCACCGACATCGTCGCCGCGAGCTTTTCCTCCTCGAAGGCGTTCTCGAAGGTGTTGGCGACTATGAGCTGCTCGGACACCTCGCCGCGCTTTTGGATGAACTTCATGTCTCTGGTAACGCGGTTTATCGCCTGGTTGTTGTCCGGCGCGACGCCTCGCTCCTCCACGAAGCCCAAGTCCTCGTCCCCGAAGTCGCTTCTCAGGTTGAACTGGTGCACCGTGGAGCCGACCGTGGTCTTTTTGAGGGTGTTCATTAGCTTGAAGTCTTCCTTCTGCTCCCTCATCACGTTGATCAGCGTGGTCTCGCAGTCCTCGGGCTGAAGCGCCCGCCCGCCGGCGAACTGCGCCGCGTCGGTTCCGTGCCCTGCGGTAAGGGCCTTCAGCAGCATTTCCTCGCTGCCCGATCCCGTTTCCGCCTCGTCATAGAAAAAATCGCTCATTCCCTTTGCCTCCTACGCGCCCAGTTTCTTTCGGGCGAATTCCACGAAGTCGGGGGCGAAGGGGAACGCCGCCGCGCCCACCGACTTGTTCATCTGAGTCTCCCACAAGCCGCTTGTGAGCGCCGATATTTCGCCGTCGGCCACGGCCTTGATCAGGTGGGGCCTCATCCTTTCGATGCGCCCCTGGTCGAAGGGCTTCATTCCGCCGACCTTCGGGCCGCCGCTCAGCGACTTCATCATCGCCTCCGCCGGCGTTACCGCGCTCTTCCTTTCGGCGGGCTTATTAAGCGCGTCCATGACAAACGCCACGCCCTCCCCGAGCGACTTCTGCATGGCCTCGCTTTCCGCGAGCTTTTCCAGCGTCATCGCGTGCGCCTCGGACATTTTTTCCAAGGCCGCGCTGACGCTTTCGATTTTCTCGTTCAGCGCCTTCACCATGCCCCCGGCATCCTCGTACTCGGGGTCATCGTCGTCGTCCTTGCCTTCGTCCTCGCCGCAGCCCGCGCCCTCGCAGCCCTCGTCTTTCGGTTTGTCGCCTTTGGGCTTGCCGCCGCTTTTCCCAAGCAGCCCATCCCTAATCTCCCCCCATGTCTTCGCCATCGGTACCTCCGTATGCTTTTCGCTTTCCCTGAGAATCTCGCGCGCCAACGCGCGCGCGTCCTTTTCGCTTATCCCTCGCCGGGCAAGAAATGCCTCGGCCTCTTCCATGCCGCGAATATCGCCCGCGATCAGCGCGCCTGCCAGCGCTATCGCGTCCGCCTCGTCCGGCTCGCCGCTGCCCAGGCTTTCCCTTTGCAGCGCGCGACCGCCCGCGAAGGCAGCCGCGTCCGTCCCGACCCCGGCGCTCAGCGCCTTCCCGAATTCGTCGCTTGACTTTTTCGCCGTGTCGGGCGATAATTTAGGCAAGTGGTTGTCGTCAGAAATGGCTAGAGGCTTGCCCTCAGTACCACCCGCGGGGCCGTCACCCTCCTTTAGATAAAGGGGGCTGCCGGCCCATTTTTTTAGCTTCCGGCCGATTTCCCCGATGTCCCGCCTGTAGTTGGTCACCACCACCCGCTGCCCGTCCTTGTCCTTTTCCACGGAAACGAAGCCGGCGATTCCTTTGTCCCCAGCGAACGACTTGATGTACAGGCGGTCGTCGCCTTCCCCTATTACGAGCGCCGGGTCGGTGAGCGTCTGCCAGGCCGCGCCAAGATAGGACTTTCGCGCCCCGCCGTCCTTGCGTCCCATTTTCTCGAACTGGTCGCGGCCCATCCTCACCGTTCCAAGCGGCGTTTTCACTTCGCCGCGTGGAAACAGCCGGTTGTAATTCTCGACGCTGTACTCAACCTCAAGCATGGGCGCGGCGCAAGCCTTCAGGAGCTCTCCGTAGTCGTTTCCCCCGCCGCCGCGTCCGCCCTCGGCGAACTTTCCCCCGTCGTCCCTCGAATGCCGTCCCTCGTCCCAGGGCGACGAAAGCGCCTTGACGAATTCCGCCGAGGACAGCGACTTCGCCATCGAGGTGGCTCCGTCAAGGCTTGGGTTTACCGGGCAAATGGTCAGCGCCAGATCGTCCCAAAGCACCGAGACGATCTCGCCGACCTTGCGGCCGTTTTCCATAACGGCCTTGATCCTCGGGCGCAGCCCGCCGACGCTGGCCTTTACCCTTGTGGAGCCTTGGTCGAGAAGGTCGATGAACTTCCCGGCGTATTTGCTTCCGGAGTACAGCTTGGCCTTGACTATCGTGGACAAGCCTTCCGCGCGGACGGAAATCGGCTCGCCTATCACGTACTCCTCGCGCATCTCGTAGCCGCCGCCGGGCGTCGGCGTCCTGTGCAGGTGGTCCTTGCTTACCACGCCGTTGTTAAGAAAATGCTCCTTGGATCCAAGAAGCGCCGCCTGCAAAACCTTCTGCCCCTCCAGATCGAGGCCTTCGTTGGACGCTTCCACCTCGATAACGACGTTGCCGTCCGCGTCCCGCTGGAGCGACTTGCGCATGAGCATTTCAAGGAACACTTTTTCGCTTTCGGCGCGGTCGCTCATTTTCCCTCTTCCTCTTCCTCGGTTCCGAACATAGTCGCGAGAACGATCTTCGGAACGTCCTCAAGAGGGACAGCGGTGATTTTCACCTCCACGACCTTGCGGGCGGTTTTGTCCCAGCAATAGGTTTTTCCGTCGCAGCTTACCCATTTGATTAGCTCCGGCATCGATCGCCCTCCCTCTCCTTTCCCTCGCCGCCGCGCGGAGACAAAAAAACGGGCCGGGCTTTCCCTCCGAAAAGGAAAAGCCCGGCCCGTTTTCGCGACGCCGGCCCCTCGCACGGCTAGAGGCGCAAGGGTTAAATTGTCAAAGCGGGAAATCCCGCCTATGGTCTATGCCGAAAGTATACGCTATCGGCGAAAAGCGCGCAAGCCCTTTCATGGCATAGTTTCAAGACTTGCTTAAAACCCCGCCCTTGTTCCCTTGATCGAACGCCTTTTCCTTGAAGGCGTCGATGTCCATCTTCAGGATGCCCCCGAAAAGCCGGGCCGGCCGGCGAGTCCCTGGGCTACGCGCAGTATGACGTCAAGCCCGGCAAGCGCGTCGATCCACTCGCGGGGAATCCCCTCGGCCCCGTAAAAAAGCCCGGCCATCGCGCCGGCCACGGCGGCCGTGGTGTCCGAGTCGTCGCCAAGGTTGACGGCCCTCAGAACGGCCTCCTCGTAGCTTTTCGATAAAAGAAAGCACCAGAGCGCCGCCTCCAGCGTGTCCGCGACGAAGCCGCCGGATTTAATCCCCGACTCGGGGACGTCCCTTACGTCCCCCTTCAGGACTCGGGCTAACTTTTCCATGCCGGGGATATCCGCCTTCCCAAGCTCCGAGCGCAGCTCGTCGTAGGCCGCGACCTTTTCCTTTCCATCAAGGAGCTTCGCAAGGTACTCGACAAGGACGTGGCAGGCGGCCACCGACCACGGGTGGGCGTGGGTTATGGAGGACGCGGCTCCGGCCAGGGCGAGGCGCTCTTCCGGCGGCCTTCCGGCGGAATGGAAGACAAGGGGCGCGATCCGCATGAGCGAGCCGTTGCCGTTGCTCGCCTCGTCCCTCTCGCCCGATTCCTCGGGGGGGACGCCGGCGGCGAGCCTGGCAATGGCCTTCGCCGTCGCGCCGCCTATGTCGAAAACCTCCCCCCGCGCCGCGAACCTTCCCTCGCGTCGCCAGGCCACGAAATTCCAGGCCATGTCCGCGATATCGAATCCGCGCGAGAGCGAGTCGGCCATGCACAGGGCCAGCGACGCGTCGTCCGACCATGTTCCCGGCGGCTGCCCGTGCGTCCCGTGGCCCCGCATACCCGTTACGAGGAAAGCGCCCCTCTCCATGAACTCGACCGGGACGCCCAGCGCGTCGCCGACGGCCAGGCCCAGCAGAAGGGACGCCTCCGGGCCGAGGCCGGGCCGCGCCGAGACGCTCATTGCGCCTCCATATAATGCTTGCAGTCCGCGCCTCGCCAGTACACGTCGTCCGGCTTGGATTCAGGGCTCCTAAATATCCGGCAATTGTCCGTGTCCGCTCGATCCAGCGTCTCGCCGTCGTACTCGCTTGGCCTGTGCGCGCAGGTCGCGCAGGCCCTCGCGTTCGGCTGGGTCGTGGCCCACATCTCGCCTTCCCAGCGCGGCTTTCGCTCGCTCATTTCGTTGCCCCCTTTATCTGCGCCACCACTTCCACGTCGAAGTAGCATTTTCCGGCCTTCATCTCGGCCTTCGTTATCTTAAAGGTCGTTCCCCTTTGGATGATAGTCTCGCACTCCGAGCCAAAGTCGGACTGTCCGGCCGCGCCGTCCCAATCCAGCTTGCCGCCTTTCCCGTAATTGGAGAATGGCTCGGCGTACATCATGCGCGTCCCCCTGGGACAGTACACGTTGAATATATACGGGGCCTTGCTGAATCCGGCTCCCTTCGCGCTCCCGCATGAGGCGAATCCTTGATCGGTTACCATCTTGCCCTTGAGCGCCTTGCTCATGTCAATCTGCGTCCAGCTTTCAAGCTCCTTCTCGGAAACACCGAGAAAGAGGGCCGCGCTGGCCGTCTCGTCCACCCCCCGCTGAAGCCAGACGTCGAAATCGTAGGACGATTTTTCTATGAGCCCCGTCATAAGGCCTATCGCCTCGCCCTTTCCCTCGTTGTCGGGATCGACCGGGGGAGCTCCCTTGAAGTTTGCCCAGTCCTTGTCGTAGCCCCGAAGCGGCCTGTTGCACTCTCCGGAATTTATCGTGTAGTCGAACAGAGCCTTGCGCTCTTCCTTGGCGGCGTTCCGCCATGCCTCTCCGCAGGCTCCGCGCAGGGCGCCGTCGGCTTCCTTGGCCTCCTTCGCCCAAAGCGCGCCTTCCTTGCGCTTCTTGGAATAGGCGCCCGGCCCGCTTCCCTTCAGAGTGCCCTCTTTTTCCTTCGGCGTCAAGCCGGCTCGTTTTTCAGCGAACGCCTCCGGCTTGCTTTTCGGCTGCGCCGGGCCGACTTTTTTGTTGACGTCCACGCCAATCTCGTCCATCATCGCGTCCGCGAACGATCCCGGCCCCTGCGGTTTCAGCCCGAAGGCTTCCCTCGCCTCATCGTCAGTCGCGCCGAAGGCCCGCATTACGGCGAACGCTTCCCAGGCCGTATCGTTCCCGGCCTTCCATTCTTTTATGCCCCGCTCGATGGCGCGCCTGACCCGCTCGGCTTTTCCTTGGCCTTCGCCTTTTTTTTTCTTCGCCGCCTCGCTCTTTTTCGCCTTCGCCGTCGCGGCGCTTTCCGCTTCCAAAGCGTCGCCTTTTTCGTTGACGCAGGCGCTAAGCTCCTGCACGAAGGGAAGCGGGTTGCCGTTTTTGTCGCTGAACCTGTCGCGGTTTTCCATAACGATGTTCAGCATTTCCCGCGCGTCCTTCGCCTCGGCGATTTTCTTTTTGATCGCGGCGACGGCCTGCGCCGCTCCGCGAGTCTGGCCGTCGTACTTGGGCCGCCACTTGCCCGGCGCCACCTTGACGAACTTCATTCCGCCTTTGCGGTCGCGGATCGTGCCGACGGGAAGGCCGGCCTTTTTCATCTCGCCGTCTTCCTGCGCCTCAAGATGCACAAGAATAAGCCCGCGCAGGCGCTCCAGGTCGCCTGTTTTCGGCCCCGAGTCCTTTTTCTCCGACGCCGTCTTTGACTTCATCAAAAGCAGCCGTGATCCGCCGGACTTCGTTCTTTGAATCACAAGCCTTGTCATTGTTTTCCCTCCTTGGGCGGTTGACTTTGCGACGGGCTTTTGCGATAATAATAGCGACGACGTGATTTTATTCTCGTCGTCGCAAGAAGCCGTGGTCACGGCGCGCCCTTGCTGCGCGTTGCCCGACTTGCCCACGGTCTCTAAACCCGCCGGTGTGGTACGCGTAATGGGTCTGCCACCCTTCCCGGCGGGTTTTTTAATATCCTGTAGCTCCAGAGAGTAAATCCTGTGCCCGTGCTCCACGGATTCCTTCGCCGTGATGTATGCCACTGCCAATTCTCCGTCAAGCATGATTGGAGTCTCAAAACGTTTTATGGACGCTATATTTCCGCCCTGTTTTCTATCTTCGTGGGTTTCGGCGAGGGATGCGTTCTTCCAGGCCTTATCCATGATGCCGGCAACCGCAAAATGCTTCTTTCTGTCAAATCCGTTTGACTCGGATTTTTCCTGAGCCGCATTGCTTACGATCTTGTTTCGCTGCCCGCTGCTTATTACGGCCTTGATGCCCGTCTCGTCGTTGACAAGCTCCTTGCCGGCAAGCGCGTCAAGCGCCTCGATTGCCTTGGCCCTCGTCGCGCCCTCGCTCGAAACCGTCAAACTCGCCGAATATCCGCCGCTGCTCGCCATGCCGTTAAGATCGGCCATTTTACCCGAGTCCCTTACGCCGCCGTTTCCTGAAAACCTTCCGCCCTCGTCCCTGGGATGTTCCGCGTCGCTCCACGCGCCCCGCGACTTCATCAAAAGTAGCCGCGATCCACCGGACTTCGTTCTATGAATCACGAGCCTTGTCATTGTTTTCCCTCCTTGGGCGGTTGACTTTCGTATCGCTCCGGGCGATACTGTAGGCAGAGAGGCGATAACCGCTCCCACCTGTTTTCGGAAATAAGAGAATTCAGGCGCGTAGCCATATCTGGCGATACCCGTCTTTATGGCATCGGTTGCTTCCTCTTTGTCCACGGCGTCAAAGCCGGTTATCACAAATCGCTCGTTCTTGTCGTCGCGCGTCTTGCTTATCACGGCGACTATGCCGTTTTTTTGCAGGTCGTAGCGGCCTATATCCCTGCCCGCCGAGTCGGTCGCCTTTACTTCCCTTGAAATAACGCCGTCCCTTACCGTATCCGCTAAAAGGACAAGGAGCGAGGTAATTTCATCCGCCGTCTTGCCGTCGTTCAAATGCCGCTGGCGTATTATGTGCTTTATGCCAAAAGACCGTTGTTTCGCCTCGCCTTGATCGATGTGCACGTCGCCAAGCTCCGTGCTGCGGATTACGGCGGACTTGCCGCTTTCAAGCACGCCGGAGAGCGTTTTCATGTCCGCAAGGGCTATCGGGTAGCCGCCTTTGCTTCGGCCTTCAAGAGCAGCGGCAGCTTCCTTGTCCTGCGCCGAAAATCTCCCGCCCTCGTCCCTTGGGTGTTTGCTCTCGTCGAACAGCGCCTTCGCCAGCCGGCGGAAAAACGCGAACGCCCCGCTCACGGCCTTTTTCACCGCGCCGGCGCTCAAAAGCCGCTCAAGGATCGCGTCCTTGGTTTCCACCTCGCCAATGAATATGTCCGCCTCGCCGTTGGCCGCGTGCTTCAGCCCTCCGTTCACCGTCTGCATGAACTCGGCGAATTCCTTCTGCGTCCCCTCAAGCCTCTTGGCAAGCTCTATCGAAACCTTGTCGTCCAGGCTGAACATGTTCATCTGCTTGGAGTATTCCTCGACGCTCGCGAACTCCTTGCGCGTGGCCACCTGAATGGCTATGTCCACGGCTCGGTTGAGCTCGCCGGCGATGCTGTAGCCGTCCATTCCCCTGTTTTCGATCAGAGGCGTTATCGCGCGAACGAGCTTCTGCCTGATGCTCTTGCAGCCCTCGCGGTTAAGGCCGCGAATGTTCGCCTCGTTTATCACAGAGCCGATAAGGGCGGTTTCGAGGAACTCCTTGCCCGCGCCTGTGATGCCGTCCTCGGTCGCGTACTGCGGGCGGTCGAACTGCCCGATCACCCCGTCGCGCTGAAGGACGTTGAAAATGTCGGACACGGCCTTGCGGTCGGCGTAAAGCTCGCCCAGGGTATCGTGCTCGGACATTTTTTCGGCGACGCTTTCCACCGTGCGCGCGCCTATCGTCTTTGAGACTTTTACCGCCGCCTCTATCGGGTTCATGGCCTTTTTGTTGGACTCGTTGAACCTGGCGAACTGCCTTGTGCTGTAGCCCTCGTTCTCGGCGGTTTCGAACACCACGCGCGGGTGCCTGAACTCGCCCACCTGCTCGGCGTCAAAGCCGAACTTTTTTGCCTTTTTTCGCAGCGCCTCCACGTACTTCTTGTCCGTGCCCTTTCGCGCGGCTATCTTGGAACTCATGGTGCGGTTGTTGCCGGAAATAACCACGCCGTCGGAGGTTACGACCACGGGGCTGTCGAAGGAGAGCGCCTGCATGTCGTAGTCCGAGGCGATCTCAAGCACGGCCTCCTGCGCCGCCTTGTCCTTTTCGTAGTCGCGGTCGTTTATCGTGGAGCCGTCCTCGTTCGCGGGAAAGCCCTCGGTCTTGCGGAACGTCGTCTCGTCGTGCGAGGCGGAGGGCGCGTCGGACTCGACCAGGCGCCAGCGCCCTGACACGATCTCCTTGCCCACGGCGATCTCGTCCTCGTCGCCCTCGACGCTTTTCCCTGAGCGGTATTTTTGGCGCAGCGCGGCAAGTCCGCTTGACTTTTCCCCGGATTCGGGCGATGATGTAGGTGAATGGCGGTCTCGGTTCCCGGTTTCCAGGCTGCCGCCATGGGAACCCGCGTTCGGGGTTGGCTCGGCAGGGCCGTTATCCCGCTCCTTGGGGGCATGGGCGCGCCCGCCATTTTGGGCGGCATCCTTTTCATAGAGGACGCCGCCCTTTTCTATTTTGCGAAGCACGTTTTCCAAGTCCTTTTGGTGGGTGGAGATTGAAACGTTGATTCCGTCCCTGTCCACGACCACGGAAACGACCGTTTTTGGCTTTCCTTTGTCGGTCAGCGGCTTCGCGTAAACTTTCGCCCCTTCGGATTCGTACACGACGAGAGGATCGGACAAAACCTGCTTCATCGCGCCCAAAAGCCTTTGCCTATTCATCGCTTTTATCTTCTCGTACTGATTTTCCCCAAGTTTCATCTCGCCAAGCGGGGTCTCTGCCTTGCCGCCGGGAAAAAGCCGGTCGTAGTTCTCCCTGTTGAAAAGCACGACCTCCATAGGCTCGGCCATGTCCTCGAATTTCTTTTTCAGGCGCGCCCTTTCGTCCGTAGGCCCGTTCCCGCTTTCGCCCCCGCGCTCGGCGAGAATCTCGGCCACCTCGCGCGCCTGTTTTTCCTTCTCCGCTTTTTGTCGGACGCGTTCCGCCCGCCTTTGGGCCTTGGCCTCCTGCGCGGCTTTCGCGTCGCGCACCTCCATCCCGTCGCCTTTCTCTCGGACGTAGGCGCTCAGTTCCTGGACGAAGGGAAGCGGGTTGCCGTTTTTGTCGCTGAACCTGTCGCGGTTTTCCATAACGATGTTCAGCATTTCCCGCGCGTCCTTCGCCTCGGCGATCTTTCTTTTGATCGCGGCGACGGCCTGCGCCGCCCCGCGAGTCTGGCCGTCGTACTTGGGCCGCCACTTGCCCGGCGCCACCTTGACGAACTTCATTCCGCCCTTGCGGTCGCGGATCGTGCCGACGGGAAGGCCGGCCTTTTTCATCTCGCCGTCTTCCAGCGTCGCTAGATGATCCATAATGAGCTTTCGCAGGTGCTCAAGCCCGACGCCTTTTCTCGCGGGCGCGACTTTCGATTTTAGAAGCAGCAGCCTCGATCCGCCCGACCTCGTTTTTTGTATAACAAGCCTTGTCATTGTTTTTCTCCATTTTCAGCGCCGGAACATTTGACAAATGACTCAAGCGCTTTAAGCCTTTCCTTAATAGATTGCATAAACAAATCGAAGTCTATTAATTCCCCATGCTTTGAACAAAAGCGAGGAACGCAAAAAAAATCGCTTATGGCTTTAATCTCATCAATACAGTATGAGATCATGTGGTATTCACAAGAGTAAGCAAAACTTGGATCCAAGGGCACGCCTGAATTTAGAAAGTCAAACTTTTCTCTCAAAGACATTGTTCTTAATCTTGCTTTAGCCTCCGCTTCTTCCTTTGAGTCGCCCTCCTTTTCAGGCGCAATGATTCCAATGCCTTCCATAGCTATCCTCCTCCGTGCCGGGGCTTTGTGCCATATATGCCAGCGGCCTTATCCCGCCGCCCTCATTCGTCGCATTACTTGTTCCAGCCTCGCCCAAGGCCCGGCCGTCGCGCCCATGCCCGGCGCGGCAAGGCCCAGGGCCTTTCGTATCGCGCCTGTTCCGTTGACCGCCGCGAACAGATCGTCGAAGGCGGCGTTTATCCTTTCCCTTTCCTCCCCTTCGGGGTAGGGGTATGACGGCCCGAAAAGCGGGTCGTCGTAAAAATCGTTCGTCGTGGCGTATGCGAGGTAGTCGTTCCTGCGGCCTTGCCCGCGCAGCTTGTCGTCCACGTAGGCGGCGAAGGCCCGCGCCGCCATTTCCTTGCCCGTGGCCCAATAAGGCTTTCCGCCCAAGCCGTCCAGGGCGACGGCGTTCTTGCGGAACTCCGAGCAGTGCGAGCCGGAATTCGCCTCGACGATGTTGCCCTCCGGCTTGCCGTCGTGCCAGGAGGCGGCGAGGATAGCCCATTGTTTTTTGTCCTTGTCCTTGAGGTTTCTCGAATAGACCACGTCCAGCGCCTCGTCCAGCGAGCCGGCGTCCCGAATGCGAGCGACGACGGACGATTCGCCTTTCTCACGCTCGAAGTTGAACTTGGCCCGTGCGTAGTCCGAGGGGGTGTAGGCGATCTTCGTCCTAAGGGGAGCGTTCCCTTCCGCTATCGCTTTCGAGAGTCTGTCGAACGCGGCCCTCACTTCCCGCGCGTGTTCCCCTTCGGAAGCGGGCGGGGAAAGCCGTACCCCGGCTTTTTCCGCCTCCGCCGCCGCTTCCTTGTAAAGAAACGCTGCGCCCGGCGTTCCCGTTCGCTCGAATCTGGCCTTTCGCTCCATGGCCTCCTTTTTCGGCTTTAGTTGCTTGGCCGTAAGGCCCGCGTCCGGCTCGGTAAGGAAGCGGTCTGAGCTTTCCCCGCTCATTGCCTCGGAAATTAGGTTGTCGAAGGCGTGGAACCATTCGTGGGCGAGGCTTCCGCCGCCGGCCATCTTGGTGATGTTTATCACCCTTCCCACCGATTCGTAATGGGCCTTCGCGGTCTTGCCTCCGGCGTTTCCCTTGCCCCTTGCGCCTATCGCTATGGCGAGCCTTCCGTTCATGGACAGAAGGCCGTCCGGAATGCCGGTCGCGTCGCCAAGGTCGGCGAGGCCGGCGGCGAGGTTATCGACGTGGAATTTGGCGGACTCGGGGTCGTTGAGAACCCAGTTGCCGGACTGCACGTCGCGCAGGTTGAACGCTTTCTTTAGCTCCAGCGTGGAGCGGGCCTTCACGTCCCTGCCGCCGCGCCGCTCGAAAGCCGAGGCGACCTTCATCTCGAACTCGGCCTTGCGCGCCGTTCCCTTTCCGCCGACCGCCGGCGTTTCCTTGTCCAGCCATTTCCAGTCGTCGTGCCTGCCGGCGCGCGCGTCGGCGACGTGGGCATGAAAAGCCTTCGAGCCTGAGAAAAGGCCGTAATTGACCGTGCCGTGAAACTTGTCCCCAAGCTGGAACCACGCGGCGTGAAGAGGGTTGGACGCGATAAGCTCGGCGGTTTTTTGGGCGTACAACGCGTCGCGCTTCGCCTGCGTCTCTTTTATCTCGCTCTGGAGGTAGTCCCTTCTGCGGAAGCCGACGGTTTTGCCTCCTTGATTTATGGGTTCGTCAAGGGCGCCGTGCTGCTTTCGGTGCGCTTCCGCCAGCCGCCTTCTCTCTGCGTCGGCCTCGGCGACCAGGGCCTGGTATTCCGCTCGGGCCGGCGGGGGCAGGTCGTACCTGGAAAACTTTTTCCTCCGTTTGTCCAGGGCCTTTATCTTGTCAATCTCGCGGCTCAGGAACGCCAGGGCTTCCCTGTCCTTCGCCGTTTCCATCCTCGCCAGTTCTCTTTCCTTCCGCTCAAGCTCCAGCCTTCTGTCGTACAGATTGTCGAGCTTTTCGCTAAGCTCCAGAACCTCGGCGGATTTGCGCGCGGCGACGAAGTTCCCGCTTAGCTCCTCGCGAATCTCCTTCAGCGCGTCCGTCACCTCTTTCACGCTCGCGCATGTTTCAAGGCGGCCTCGCAGCCCGTCGATGGCTATGGAATAGTTGCGCCGCGCCTCAGCGTCGTCGCCGGCAGGCTCGGCCCCCACCGCCGCGTAGACGCGGTCGATAAGAAAGGCGGCGCCGCCGGTCATTCCGCCGGAGCGCAAGGTTTCCCAGTCCGCCTTGCCGAAGATGTTGCTCTTGACGATAAGCTGTTTGGCCAGGCGCGGGTTTTCCTCCACTGCCTCCCAGTCTATGTCCTTCTCGGACACGCGCCTTCCTTCCTTCGCCATGCGTCTGATATAAAGCTCGGCCATCTCCTTGCGGCTGCCGGCTATGTAGCCGGTGTCCTTGTAGCGGTAGTTCCCGCTTTTGGGGTTCCACGACGAATCGGAATCGGGCGCGCTCGGAGCCTCCTCACTGAACAGTTCCCCTTGCCTGGGCGCGGACTCCGTTCCCGCCGACGCGGCCTTCGCGCCCTTGCCGGAATAAAGGCCCCATATCTCGCGCATAAGGTTCTTATTGATGGAAGATTTTTTCTCGTTCTTGGGCGCCGGCTCGGGGAAAAGCTCGCCCTGCGCGCCCGCCGTCTTGGTTTTCCCGCCGCCCGTCTGCGCCCGGCGCGGCTTTTCGCCCTTGCCCCGCGTTCCCTCCTTCGCGAAATAGGCGTCCCATTTTTCCCGGTTCGACAGGTACTCCAAAACGTGCGAGGCGAAGGCGTCCTTGCCCAGGCCGTAGCGCGCCTCGACGTCGAGCTTTTTCCAGTCCGCCTCGATCCTCTCGCGTTTCAGGCCGAACAGCGCGGAAAGTGCCGCGAAGGGGCGCGGAAGGTCGGAAGGGTAAAGGTAGTCCCAGCCCCTGCCGTTTTTCGCCTTCCATCGTCGGATGTATTTATGCCCTAGAGCCTTTTCCAGGATCGCCGTCGCCCGCCTGCCGCCGTCCAGAGCAGCCCTTATCTCTTGCGCGAGGCTGCATTTGATGAGAAGCCTTTTTCCCCTTGACTTCCGTAGCGGTTTGGGCGATGATGTAGGTATAGCCCCGCTGGGCGGATATTGATGGGAATTGAGCCCATCCAGAAGTGCCGCCTGGTCAGGGGTTATATTTTTGTCCTTGTAGATAACGTCTTCTTTTGAGTGGCCCTTGCCCTCGTCGAAGCGGGCCTTGGCCAGGTTAAGGCTCTTTCGTATTTCCCGCGCAAGCGAGCTTTTTATAAGAAGCCTTTTGCCGCTTGACTTCCGTAGCGGTCTGGGCGATACTTTTAAGTGCTGGCGGGCGTCGGTTTCCCTTTCGCCCGTTTCATGAGTCCGGCCGCCACCCTCCGCTGCCTTTTGGTAGAGGGGGATGCCGGCCATTTTTATTTTGGCCTCAATCTGCTCCGGCCTCCGCCGCCCCGTCGAGACCGACACATGCTCCCCGTTGATTTCAACCACCACGGACTGCACGTAATCGGTTTTTTCCGCACCTTCGTCCCTGAACGACTTTACGTACAGCCTCGCGCCCGCTCCGTCCCGCCTTTCGCCCAGCACGATGATCGGGTCTTTGAGGGTCTGGCTCACAGCGCCCAATAACTCGTGCCTGTCCCTCGCGTCAAGTTTCTCGAACTGATGCGCCCCAAGTCTCACCTCTCCAAGAGGCGTTTTGATCTTCCCCTCGGGGAACAGTTTGTTGAAGTTGTCCCGCGTGAACTCGACCTTTTCCATCGGAACGGCAAGCGCGTCAAGGCTTGCAGCAATATCGGCCGCCGCATTCCCGCCGCTGCCCCCATTCGCCGCGAACCTTCCGCCGTCGTCTCGGCTTACCTTGCCCTCGTCGAAGCGGGCCTTGGCCAGCGCCTTTTCCAGCCTGAGCATACCCGGCGACGGCTGGCCGAGGCGCAGGCCATCCCGCATCTCCCTTGCCATGCCGCATTCAATAAGAAGCCTTTTCATGCCATCCCCCATAACGCAAAAAAAGGCCGGACTTTCCCTCTTAAAGGAAAAATCCGGCCCGTTTTCGCGACGCCAGCCCCTCGCGCGGCTAGAGGCGCAAGGGTTGAATTGTATTGGCGGAATAGCCCGCCCGCTTGCGTTATTGTAAGCCCACGGGATGAATTGCGCAAGGGCCGCGCGGAGCTTGCCTAACCTAGAGGGGGCCGGTATTATTTATTTGGAGGGCGAAAAATGGATGACGCGATGCTTCAAGAAATGCTTGATGAGATCGACGCGATGACCTCGGAGGAATACTGGGAGCTTTTCAACGAATCGCAGAAGCTGCCTTATGCCCCGGTAGTCTTGGAGGAATACTGGAGATCGCTCGGTAACGAGCCGGACGAGGGCGCCGATTTGTTCTGGATGGGCGTCGGCGCAATCGGGCAGCTTTTCCCCGAGCCGCTTCCCCCAAACGGCTTCCGCGCGCGGGATCGGCCTGGGAGGGCGTCGCAAGGTCGTTTCGGCAGGCGGGGGACGCCCTTCGGCCGGCTATGACGCAAACACGCGACACCGCTCTGGCAACGGACATGATGAATCGGCTGCTTCTCCAATTCCCCCAGGCGGACATTTGGATCGAGTCCAATCCCGCCGAGAGCGACGAT
>WRAL01000001.1 GCA_009780285.1 Treponema sp. | reverse complement strand
TAAGCGCACGATGCTGCCCGTCTTAACGAATCTTCGGTTTTCTGCGATGCTAAATCATTGCCAGGCAACGATTTAGCTATGCCACCTCGGGGAATTGAACCCCAGACACGCAGATTTTCAGTCAACCGAACCGATTTCGCTAATTCCTTGCCCCACATGTAAATGCTTACCCTGCAATGATTTAGGTGCTTTGAATTATGTCCATATTTTCCCTATCGTGTCAATCCCTGAATTATAAGCGCACGATAAGCGCACGATCGGCCCCGGCCAAAGAAGGCGAACGCCGTCCGGCAATAGCGCCAAAGCGCGGCGGCTGCCCTCACGACGCGATGCCGAGGCGCTCCTTTAGCGCGGCCTCCAAGAGGCGGGAAAAGTTCAGCCCCTCCGCCTCGGCCTCGATCTTGAGCCAGCGGGGGATCGTGATCGTGGTTTTTTCCCGGCGGCTGCGAATCTCTTCCCTTACCAGATCGGGGTAAACCGATACCGAGACGGCAAGGTCGCCCGGCCCGATTTCGGGCATCGCGTCCGTCCGCTCGGGCATCGAGTCGCCGTCCCTTTCCATGCCGTAAAGATGAAGCCCGAGAGCCTCCTTCGCCATGCGCAAGGCGTGATCGAAATCGTCGCCGCACGAGATGCATCCCGGAACGTCCGGGAAGTAGACGCCGAATCCCGTTTCGCTTTTCTCGAAAACGGCCAAGTAGGTAAATTTCTTCATTTTTTCTCCTGCTTTAAGCCGGCCTGGGCAAGAACGCTCCGCAAGGTGCCCAAGGGAATATCGCCCAGGTGATTCGGGACGCTGACTTTCCCTTTCTTTGCGCGATGCTTCATTTGAATGTGGGAGCCGTGCTGCTCCAGTACGTACCACCCGTCTTTTTTGAGGAGCTTCAGAACTTCCCTAGCCGTCATATCTTAATTATACGTGCTTTTTATACGTGCGTCAAGAGGGCAACGAAAGAATCGAGTGCAGTTCCCCGTGGATTTCGTACTCCTCGTCGTCGAGCAGCTTTGACCGGCCGCTGCCGTCCTCCCATTGGATGTGAACCTCGATCCCGCGCTTTTTTTCCTTGATCTTGATCCGTTTAAGCGCGGTTTCGTCGGCGTGGGTTACGAGCATGATGCTTCCGTTGATAGGGGCCTCGGCCTTGCGCAGCACCACGCGGTCTCCGTCGCGTATGCCGGCCTCGGTCATCGACGCGCCTTTGATTTCGGCGGTAAAGTAGTCCATTAGATTGCCTCGAAGTAAATTTTTGGGGAAGGGAGTCCAACTGTCAGGCTCCCCGTAAAGCTCGATCATTTCGCCGGCGGCGATTTTTCCTATATGAGGGATCATTGCCATTTCCCAATCAAGGATAATAGCGCCGCCAGGCCGCCTCTCCCCGTAGGGCGGCGCGGCCTCGGCGGTGTGCGAGGCCGGCGACTCGGCGGCGTCGGGTCCGGGGCTTTCCGGGTCCGGGGCCTTCGTTTTTAGGGGCTTTTCGTACTTGCGTCTTACCCCGCGCCATTCCTGCATGGCCCTCAGCTTTAGGTCGGAATCCGAATCAAGTATCCTCTTGAAATCAAAGTCAGGGCGCGGATCGCTTCCCGATGGGCTGGCATCCGCTATTGGCCGCTCCGTCTCTGTTATCCATCGGCGGTTTTCTTGATCCCAGTACTCCTCGGCCGGGTCTGCCCCTTTCATCCTCATTCCCCATATTCTGCTGAGTATCGCGGCTTCCAAAGCGCCCTCGTCGGCCAGCAGTTTTATAGAGTATTCCACAAGCATTTCTTGGGCAATTTTCGACATCCCCGCTATATTTTCCCCTAATATAGCTAATAAATCATCCTTTTTTACGCCTTCCTTAAATATTTCTCCCGTCCCGTCCCGGAGCCAATCCTCGTTTACGTCGAACGTCGCGCATATAAGGTAGAGATTTTTCCTGTTGATCGCGGTTTTTCCGGATTCCATGTACGAAATGGCGACGTCGGACACGCCCAGCCGCTCGCCGAATTCGCCCTGCGTCAGGCCAAGGCGCTTCCGCAACTCTTTAAGCCTCTCTTTCATGCTTCCATTATCGGGCGTGATCCCAGCGGGCCTAAGAAGAATTTAATTTTTTTTGATTTGGGCTTGACACGCAAGATAACTTAGACTATAATCAAAGTATATTCGACATGGGAAGGGAAACCTTGCCGCGTTAGCCGAACCCCGCCACCACGGGGCCGGAAGGAAGAAAGAGGGCATCTATAGCCGGAAGCGTGGTGGCGCGGAAGGCTTTAGATGCCCTTTTTTTGAAGGAGGCACGAATGAACGAGTTGCGAGGAGCGGGGACAGGCGGATGACGCTGAAGGAAGTGGCCGAGGCGACGGGCGCGGCGTACCGCACGGTGGCGGCCTATGCCCAGAAAGCGGGCTGGACGGAGAACGGCAAGGAAACGCTTCTTACCGAGCGCAGGTCACGGTAATCCTGGAGGCTATGAAGTCCAGGGAAACGGGCGGCTCTTTCCACAAGAAGGAGGACGGGGGAACCTTGCTCAACGTTATGCAAGGTACAGAAACCGCTCAATTTGTTAGGCGAGAAGGCGCGGCGGAGCAAGTTTCGGCGGCCCGCCCCGCGCTTGCCTTTTAGGACGGGAAAAAAAGCCCTCGCAAGAGGGAAGGGCGAAGCTATGGCCGAGAACGGCGAAGGAGGGAAAAATGACCGGAAAAACCGCGCCCGCGATACGCGGGGAGCTTTTGAAGCCGGCGGAGGTGGCCCGGAAGCTGCGAGTCAGCGCCAAGCTCGTCTACAACATGGCGTCCGCGCAGGAGCTTCCGAGCCACAGGGTGCGCTCGGGGGTGCGCTTCGATTCCGCCGACGTCGACGACTACCTGTTCCTGTCCAAGTTCGGCGACGGCAACGTCCGCCTGCGGCCCTCCGACGCGGAGGAGCTGCTGAGGCGGCTGGACGAGCGCCACGCGAGCGACATGGCCTACATAAAGACGATGGTCGAGAGCGCGGTGAAAAGAAGGGGGCTGCCCATGAGATAGATCGCCGTTTCAGGACGCGGAGGGATTCTCGGCTGCCCGCCTTGCCCTCCGCGACAAGCCAATTAGACAAGCCAATTAGACAAGCCAATTTATGTAAAAGAAAATGCGAAAAGGACATAGGAGGGGAAAATGGCAAGCGGAATGAGGGCCGGCAAGGGCGCGCCGGAACGCGAGGTGCTGCGGGCCGTGATGGACTGGCTCAAGGCTCGCGGCTTCCTGCGCTGGCGGGTGAACTCAGGCGCGCTGGAGACGCCGGGCGGCCGGCACGTGCGCTTCGGCGCGAAGGGCATGGCGGACGTGATAGCGCTTGGCCCGGAGGGCCGGGCGATCTTCGTCGAGTGCAAGCGCGAGCGGGGCGGAAGGCTCTCGGCGGAGCAGGCGGCCTTTCTTGAGACGGTGAACCGGCAGGGCGGCCTGGGGATCGTGGTGAATTCGACCGAAAGCCTCGAGCGGCAGCTAAGGGAGGCGGGGATTATATGAGGGAACGAGGAAAAGCGACCGGAAAGCCGAGGCGGCCGGAGCCGAAAGGCGGGATTAAAGGAAGAAAAGAGGCGGAGCAGGGGGGCAAAGAGCCCGAGCCGAAACGTCCGTGCCTTTTGCGGCTGCCGAAGGGCGGCGGGCTGCCAAGGAGGTGGGAATGAGCGGCGTGGCGAAGATCAGGGACATGAGGATGACGGTGAGGGAAGCGGCCGAGGCGCTCGGATGCAATCCCGAGACGATAAAGGGCCACGTCAGGGAGCTTTTCCCGGAGCTCATGAAAAACGGCCTTACCACCTATCTTACCGAGGCGCAGATGACGGCGGTTCTGGAAAGCATGAAAACATCGGTTTCGAGCGGGACTTTGGCCAACCTGCAATCTGAGATTGCAGGTGCCGAAACGGCGCAATCGTATGAAGGGATTGGCTACGGCGAAGGAGGCGCTAGCGGTTCCTGTGGCGGTCGATGACGGCCTGCATGTCGTCCAGGGCCTTGTCCGAGGACGACGCATCGGGGGGAGCGCCGGTAACGAGGTGCTCGACGGTGGTTCCCAGGGCCTGGGCGATGAGGAGGGCCTCGTCGGCGCGGGGAAGGTTGCCCGATTTCCGCTGGCCGTGATAGGTGCCGTAATTCAGCCCCAGTGACTGGACGAAGGCTTGGAGGGTTAGATGAGTGTTTTGCTTTACCAGAGCCTTGACGGTATCGTAAAAGACCATATGCCCAATTGTCGGCTGATATCAGGAAAAAAAATTGAGCATATTGCCAATTTGCTATTGACATAATTGGATATATGCGCTATTATAAAAATATGGATTGGCAATATTGCCAATCTGAAAACGAACCTTGCTTTAGGTAAGAGGGCAAGGGCAAAAAGAGCCGTGAAGCGGCCCAAGGCGCTTACCTCGCCGACGGCCATCTGGCGGCTTTTTATTCTGAGGAGGAAAGAGAAAGAGGCGGGTCAGAGCTTTTGGAGGAGGTCCCTGGCCGTATCCAGGTGCCTGATGGCGTCGGCCACGTCCGGCTTGCCGGGCTCCTCGCCGGTAACAAGGTGCTCGACGGTCGTGCCGAGGGCGCGGGCGATGAGGAGGCCGGATAAAACGTCGGGGAGGCGCCTGTAGGCGTTCCACCCCCTGTAAGTGCCAAAAGGGATGCCGAGGCTTTTTGCCAAGTCCTCCTGGGTGGTTTTTCGGGTTTTTATGAGTTGGTTCACTCGTTCCCAAAACGGAACGGCCGGGTCGCCCATAAGAACATTATCGGCAAAAAAATATCTTATTTGCGACGAAAAGGGCTTGGCAATAGTCGTGTATAAGATGATAATTAGATATAAATAGTCCTGTATGAGACTATTTATACAAACCTTGTTACAGGGGCAAGGGAAAACGTGACTTTTCAGCGGAGGCTGAGATTTCGAGCCGGGCGTCAGGCCCCTGTATCTGACGTTCGGGAACTCGGAGTCTTGGCCTCCTTTTTTATCATTCCGGCCGAGGCCGGCAAGGGGGAGCGGATGGTGTGCTTGCAGAATTCGAAAAAAAACAAACGGAGGAACGCATGATTTACGACGGGATTTTAGAACGTTGCCCGCACGTCCTGTTGGACGGCGTGGGCAGGGACGAGTGGCTGGAAAAGCGCAGGGGCTCGATTGGCGGCTCGGACGCCGGTGCCTTGATGGGAATGAACGACTTCGCCAGCCCCCTGACGGTCTACATGGAAAAGAAGGGCCTCGCCCCGAAAAAAGAAGAAAACAGCGCCATGCGCAGGGGAAACCTGCTTGAGCCGATCATCCGCGAGGAAACGCGCAGGGACTTCCCCGGCCTTGAGATCGCCGAGGTTCCGGCCATCCTTTACGATCCGGATCGCCGGCACATGTCGGCCAACCTTGACGGCGCGATTCTGGCCAAGGCCCCCGTCGAGATTCGCGGCGAGACAATCGAAGGCTTGGGCGGACACGAGATCAAAACCTCGAAGGCCGGCCACGGATGGGGCGAGGACGAAATACCGGACGCGCACTACTGCCAGGTTCAGCACTACATGAGCGTCGCCGGCCTTCCGTGGTTCCTCGTTTCCGTCTACGTGCTAGAGGACGACAGCCTGCGCCACTACGCGATCAGGCGAAACGACGAATTCATCGCGAGGCTCGCGGCCATCGAAAAGGATTTTTGGGAAAACAACATCCTTAAAGACTCAATGCCGGCCGCCGTCGGGATCGAGAGCGAGGAGGAGATGATAACCGGCATTTTCGAGGGCGCGGACGCGCCGGCGATCATGACCGAGGAAGAGATCGCGCTGTGCCGCGAGTACAGGGACGCAAGCGACCGAATAAAGGAACTGGAAACGCTAAAGAGCGCGGCCGGCACGAACCTGAAAGCGGCGCTCTGCGCCAGGACGTCGGGCGGGAAAGAGAAAAAACTCTCGGCCTCCGGCGGCGGGTACTCGGTGTCGTGGACGACCTTCGCCAAGAGATCGGCGGACTTGGACGCGCTTAAAAAGGACGGCCTTTACGAGCGCTACTCAAAGACCGACGAATGCTCGCGCATGACGGTATCGGAAAAGAAGGGGGCCGCGTAATGCTGTTAAAGGAGCTTCACATTTCAAACTGCCGCAAGATACGGCAGGCGAGCGTTTTTTTTCACGGCCCCGGAACGCAGGTTATAGAGGGCGCGAACATGAGCGGCAAGTCCACCGTCGCGCAGGCGATAGCGCTCACGATGAACGGGCCAAGCGCCTTCACGCCGGGGATGATCTCCAAGGGCGAGGACGAGGCGGAGATCGTCGCGATCACGGACGACGGGCTGAAGGTTCGCACGATTCTTTCCAAGACCGTAAGGCAGACGGCGCAGAAGTACGACGAGGGGCTGCGCAGGCACATCAACGTCTCCGGCGGCGTCCGCGCCTTTCTCGACTCGCTCTGCTCGGGGCTTGAGCAGCCCTGGTCGCTGCGGGATTCCACGGACGCGGAGATCGCCGAGGCGCTCATGGAGCGCTCCGGCGCGACGGAAAAGCTAAAGACGCTCGACATGCGGCTTTCCGGGCTGGAAACGCTGCGCACGGAGATCGGGCGCGACAGAAAAAAGCTGGGCGAGCCGGGCGCGGCGCCGGAAAAGGCCGAGCGCCCGGCGCCGGCGGACGACATAAAGGCCGAGCGGGAAAAGGCGCGCGCGCATCTGGCGTGGAGGCAAAGGCTGTTCGCCGAGGCAAGCGAAAGCCTGCGCAAGGACTGCTTTTTCGCGGACATGGCCGGCCTTGAAGCCTTCCGAAAGGCAAGCGACGACGCGTTTCGGTACGTTACGGAAAGCATCGCCACAAGGGATGGCCTCGACGGGAAAGCCTACGCGCAGGCGGACGTCGACGCGCTGGACGCGCGCCTCGCCGCGCGGCACGACCTCGCGGAAAAGGCGCGGGCCTGGGAGGAGCACTCGGCGCGGCAGGCGGAGCGCGACGAGCTGGACAAAAAGTACGCAGGGCTTACCGCCGAGATCGAGGGCCTGCGCGGGGAGCGCAAGAAGGTTTTGTCGGAAATGGACCTGGGCGTTCCCGGCCTTGAGATCGGCGACGACGGGATGCTCTACCACAAGGGAATCCTGCGCGGCGTTACCAAGAGCAACAAGACGTCGAACTGGTCCACGGCGGAATCGGTGCGCGTGTTCTTCGACCTTGGCGCCAGGTTCGCGGGCGAGATGAAGGTGCTCGTGGCGGACAACGCCGAAAGCCTGGACAAAAAAACGACCGACGCGATCTCGCGCTGGGCGGAGGAGGCCGGCTTTCTGGTGATACTGCTTCGCGTGGCCGAGTCCCCGGCGGAGCTTGAGGACGGCGTTATCTACCTTCGCGAGGGGGAGGCGCTGACGAAATGACCGTCGCATTCGTTGACACGGAAACCACCGGGCTTGATCCCCGAGACTCCGGGCCGTTCGAGATCGCCTTTCTCGTGTACTCCGACGGCGCTTTGGCCGAGGAGCGCGTCTTCGCGCTAAATCCGCTGGGCGGCGAGGTTCTGTACCACGAAAGCGCGGCGCTCGTTCACGGCGTGAGCGAGGCGACGATACGCTCCTACCCTGCCGCCGCCGAGGCCGTGCCCGAGATCGCGGGCTTTTTGCGAAAGCATTGCCCGCCTGAAAAAATAGCCTTCGCCGGCTACAACGCGGCTTTCGACTACGCGCAGGTAAGCTCGCTGCTTTTCAGGCACGGCGCGTCGATGGACGACTTTTTCAGCGGGAAGCTGATATGCGCGCTGGAGCTGGCGAAAAGGGCCGCCGCGAAAGGGCTTTTGCCAAAAACGCGGGACTTCAAATTGGGAACCATGACGAAGGCGCTGGGAATCCCTCAAGAAAAGGCGCACTCGGCGCTGGACGACGCGCGGGCCGCGCGCCTCTTGTACGAGGCGATATTTCGCGCGGAAAGGAAGAAAAAGGCCCCGCGCGACTAGGCGGGGTTGCGGGGCAGCGCCCCGCGCGGGGGGTAGCGGAAGACGCGCGCCCGCGCGCGGCTGGAGCGAGGGGGGCTTGGCCCCCCGCATGAATGGGAGAGCGTCGCTCTTTCCATATGGAAGGAATGCTTTGAAAGGAGAGGATTATGAAAACTGACGGAAGGGACGCGGCGGCGAAAGGCAGGCCGGCGGATCGCCCGCTCGCGCCGGGGCTGAAGGACACGCTCAACTCGGACTACGTGCGCGCGCGCTTCGCCGAGGTGCTGGGGGCGAAGGCGCCGGCCTTCATCGCGTCGATTTTAAGCGCGACTCAGAGGAACCCGGAGCTGGCCAAGTGCGACCAGACGTCGATCCTGGCATCGGCTATGATGGCGGCGACGCTCGACCTGCCCATAGACTCGAACCTGGGATTCGCGGCGCTCGTGCCTTACAGAACGAAAAGCGGGGAGGCATGGGTCAGCGTCGCGCAGTTCCAGATTATGTACAAGGGCTTCATCCAGCTAGCGCTGCGAACCGGGCAGTACAAGACGATCAACGTTACGCCCGTCTACGAGGACGAGATCGATTCCTACGACATAATCACCGGGGACTTGAAGGTACGACCGGTCGTAGGCGGGCACAGGGACGCGGAGCGCGAGGAAAAGATCGTCGGCTACGCGGCGTTCTTTCGCCTGCTCAACGGATTCGAGCGCACGGACTACTGGCCAATAGGAAAAATCAAGTCGCACGGCGAGCGCTTTTCCAAGACTTACAGTAACTCCAATGGCCTTTGGAAAAAAGATCCCCACGCCATGTACTCAAAGACCGTTCTTAAAAACGTTCTTTCAAAATGGGGGATTCTTTCGGTGGAGATGCGCAGCGCGGTGGCGATTGATCAGGCGGTGCTCCGCGACTTCCGAAAGCCCATCGACGCGGAGAACGTGGACTACGTGGACGCGATGCCCGCGGATGCAAGGGAAGAGGACGCGCCGGAGCCGGCGGCCCAAAGCCACGGGGAGAACCTGGCCGCGAAAGCCGCTGCGTCCGCGAGCGCGGAGCCGAGGCCCGCTCCCGAGGCCGAGCAGCCGCGCGAGGGGGAAAGCCTTTTCGACGCGGATGAGGAAGCCGCGCTGGAGGAGCAGTACAGGCGGCGCGAGGCCAATTCCGGGCCGGAGTGGGACTGAGGCGGGCATGAGAAAGATACGGCTTCCGGTGAGGATAGCGGCGCTGGATTCCGGCGGTCGCGGGGCGGGCGGCGCGGAGCTGCGGGCCACCTGCCCCAAGGACGCCGATCTGCTGCGGCGCTTCTTCGAGAAGAAGGACGAGTGGGAAAAACGGAACGGAAGGGAGTTCGCGGCGCAGGCGACGCTGGAGCTTCCCTACCAGAGGCGCACGTTCCGCCAGAACTCGACGGTCTGGAAGCTGGTAACGGCGATCTTCGAGAACATGGAGGGCCGGCTTCCGGACGAGGAGGAAAAATACGGCCTGTACCTCGACCTGCTGGAAGCCTACGCGGACAGAACGCCGAACCGAATAAGCGGGGGAACGCGGCCGGCGCATATTTCGGAGTCCAACAGCGCCGAGGGATCCCGCCTGATCGACGGGCTTTTGAGCCACCTGGCGCAGGAATGCGGGCTTTCGCTGGACGCCCAGGCCACGGCGCAGGAGGTTTTGCAGGAATGGGCCGCGTGGCGAGGCTCGCTGGAAGCCGACCCCTGCGACTACGCGGACGCGAAGGGCGAGGAGCTTTTGACCGAGGCTCAGTGGCGCGAGGCTCGCCATTATTCCGAGGCCAGCGGGCGCGGGGGCGGCGTGGCGCTGCATCACATCGTCCCGCGCGGAAGGAATAAGGCCGCCGAGGGCATGGCGTGGAACTGGCTCGCTCTTACAAGCGAGGAGCATGAGGAGCTGCACGGGAGCGGCGACGAGCGGTTTTTGGAAAGGTACCCGCATCTGCGGGGAAGGTTCGAAAGGGCCAAGAGGCTTGCCGCGCGGCTTGGACGCCCGAGGGAATCGGCGGGCGAGGCGCTGGCCGCGCTCGCGGCGGCGGAGTAAGGGGGCAAGGGAATGGTTTATTTGACGGACGGCGACGGCGGATGGAAGGCGCGCGATCCGCAAGACAAGGCTGCCTTTGCCGAGGCGCTGGCGGCGCGGGGAATCAAGATTGGCGAGGACGCGGAACTAGGCGAGGGAGTCCGCATCGGCGACGGCGCGATCTTGGGCGACGGCGCGCTCGTAGGCAATTTCGCGCATGTCGGCGAGGGAGCCGAGATGGAATCGCGTTCTATCGTCGAAGAGAGCGCTCGCGTATCGTTCGGCGCGCGCATTGGTAGCGGCGCGTACGTCTGTTTAGGCGCTTACATAGGCGCAAACGCAATCGTCGGAAGGAATGCGGTTGTTTGCGATCGCGCCATTATCACTGCCGAGGCCTCAATCGGAGACGGCGCGATTGTGGGGTCGAAGTCTCTTATCGGCGCCTGCGCCAAAATCGGGGAGAAAGCGCTTGTAAGGCCACTTTCCTTAATTGGAGCTGACGGCGCGGTAGGCCCCGGCGAAAGGCCGGCGAGCATTCGCATCGATGGATGGCCCTTTCCCGTCAATTACTGTTCCGAGGGCAAAGTAGAAATAGGCTGCGCGAAAATGGGCTTTGGCGCATGGCTGGGAGAGGAAGGAGCGGCGCTCGCTCTCAAGGAAGGACTTAGCGACGCGGAAATAGCCGAGTACAGGCTTTGCGTGGAGTTCATAAAAAACTTTCACGAACTAAGAAACGGAGGGAGGGGAAAATGAGAAAAATAATCGACAAAATAAGCGCGCGGCTGGGCAAGGCCCGCGCGCCGGAGCGCGCGAGAACGGAGACCTGGATACTGACCGTCCTGGACGCGCGGGCCGGAGAGACCGGGGGGCTTCCGGCGGAGGCGACGCGCGAGCAGCTTGAGCGCAGGGTTTACGGCGCCATCGACTACCTAAGCCGCTGCGGCTGCGCCGTGGAGGGCTTCACTAAACATGCGTTGATCCAGTTCCTGGTCGGCAATACCGCGCACGAGTGGCAACGGAAAGAGAGCGGGCGAAGGGGGCAATAAATGGCGCTAGCGATATTCGCGATAATCATGGCCGCCGTCGCCGGCATTGCGCTGGCCGCGCGAGAGCGGAGCGGCGGGCGCGGCCAGGGCGCGGGCTTTCCGGCCAGCCGAAGGAATCGGGAAAAAAAGCGTCGTCGCTGACGGCGAAAAAAAACGCAGGAGGAAAGAGGAATGAAGAGAAAAATCGATCTGCGGACGATCATGAACGGCGCGATCATCGAGATGTTCGACGAGGAGATGCGCAAAGTCCTCGCCAACATCGCGGACGAGAACACGGCGCCGAACGCGAGTCGATCCGTGACGATCCGGATCGACGTCGAGGCTCTTGCGCCGCCCCCGAAAAAATGACAGAGAGTCCGCTGGCCTGGCTCCGTTGGAGATGGCAACCGCCGGTGCGTGAAACCGGCGACTTTGGGAACGTGGTGGAATTGGCTGACACGCCGCCCTTTCAAGGCGGAGACTGCGGGTTCGATCCCCGCCGTTCCTAAGAGACGAGCCATATTTTTTGGTTTAGAGGCTCTGCGCGCAAGGCGCAAAAGATAAGAAACCGATGACGGCCCGGAAAGACGGGCAGCTTTTACAGGAGGCATAACCTATGGAAAACGCAAACGAAACAAGTGAAGCGATGGAAAACATCGCCAAACAAATTAGGGAACTTTTTCCCGAGGCGGTGTATGTGAAACTTTTCGTCAACGCCGAATCTTACAAAGTCGAAAGCGAATACAAGGACAACCTACGGGGGTACACGATGCGGAAACTCAGCGGGGAATGGGCAACGTAAGGAGGCAAGGGATGAGCGAAAAGAAAGACGGCGGGCCGGCGTTTCCGGTAATTGAAAGTTTCGGGACAGAGAGTGTATGTACCCATCCCGGCATGGAGCTGCGCGACTGGTTCGCGGGGCAGGCTTTGGCGGGGATGATGGCGCGGCCCAACTTATGCGGCGAGGATGTGCATGACTGCTACCGGATTGCGGACGCGATGCTCGCGGCGAGGGAGGCGAAGGATGACCAGGGATGAGCTTGACGCGATAAGGGGGCGGAGCAATGAGGCAAACGAGAAATCAAAATTGGCACAGGAATACTGGGGGCACTATGAACATTATCAAGGCGCCTATGACATGCTTGCCTTGCTTGCGGAGGTGGAACGCCTAACTATCGAGTGCGACGCGGCTGTCGAGGATTTTGACGGCGTTATGACTAGCATGGCGCCGCTTGAGCAAGGCTCCGATTATGCACAGCTGAAAAAGGAGCCGTGCCACACATGTGCCTCTGGGCCCAACAGGAATAAATGCGCGTACCCCTGCGGAAGGATCGACTATCGAAGCTGGAAATGGCGCGGGGCAAAGGAGGCGAACAATGACGCTGTATGAACTGGCGCGCAAGCACATGGAGGATAACAACCTCGCCGCGCTCTGTAATCCCGACACGGATTGTTCCTGCGCTCTGGACGATCTGTTTGATTGCGGGGAGCCTAGCCCTCATTGCACGTTCTTTCGATACGTGCATGACTGCGACACATGCGCGAGGAAAGACGACTGCGATCTGCGCGAGAGCGATCTTCATCTAATGTGCAGCGATGATAATTGCTGGGTTCCGTGTGGAGTCGTAGACGATGGACGCGAGGGGTAAAAGATGGCTAAGAAGTTTGACATTCCGCTCGGAAAGGCGCTTGCGCCTGTGGAAGATGTCGAGTGGAAGGAAGATTGCAGAAATTGTTATTTTTGCAATCCCAGCAACCTTGATTGCTACAAAGAAGCAAGGAACATCCCATGCTCTCAGTGGGATCGATCCGATGGCAAACACGTTCAGTTCAAACTGATCGACCTTCCGCAGGGCAAGGCGCCCGACGACTGGAGGCCTAAAGATGATTAGCTCGACCTACGACGTATCCTGCGACAAATGCGGGAAATTCTACGGCTCCGCCTATTCCGCTGAGGGATTGCGACACATGATCATGGATGCCATCGAGGGCGACTGGTGGACGCAGGACGACGACGATCCGCGCAAACTGTATTGCGACAAATGCAACGGGATATGGGACAAGAAGGTAGCGGAGTGGGAGGCAAGCGATGATGAAAAAGATACGGATTAATCCGTCGCCGAACGCGGACACAAGAACGGCCGGAAAGATTCCTTCCAAGGCCGATCTGCTTAAGGCCACCCTGCAGCATATCGGGGACGTGCGGCAGGCCCTCGGCTTCTTCGCGGATATGCTGAAGGACGCGACCCTTCGCCACGACAACACGAAAATCTCCGGCATGGACGAGTTTTACTCGGACGTGGCCAAGGGGCTGAAAGGGCCCGAGTTCAAGGCGGGGGAATGGTATCGGCGCCACGTAAGCGAGGAGCGGCATCACCTTTCCGAAAGATGCCCGCAGGACGTGAGCCTGATCGACGTGCTGGAAATGGCGGCGGACGTAACGATGGCGGGGATGGGGAGGAACGGCGGAAAGGTATACGAGCCGGAGATCGACTCGGAGATCCTGCGGCGCGCCTACGCGAACACGATTGAGTTGCTTATGGCCAACGTGGAGGTAATGGATGAGGCGAACGATGGCCGCGAATAGCCCTAGCGCGCCGGCTCCGGCGGAAAAGAGCGCCGCCTGCGCCGAGTGCGCGAACGGCGTTTCCCGAGGGGCCGAGTGCTACATGGCCGCCGGCGTTTGCCCGCGCGAAAGGTGCGCGGCTCCGCTCTGCGGGGAATGCGCGGGGTCGTGGGAATACGACTGCTCGCAAATGGCGGAGGATAAGGAATGACCAGGCTGGAGATAGCGCAAAAAAAATTGAACAGAATAGATGCGGAGATCGATGCCACGCTTGAGGCGGAGCGCGCGCACTACGGACAAACTCACGGATCGCCGGTCAACGACAAAGGAAACGCGGGCGCGTTTTTTCAGAGGGCCGCGCAAATACGGGACAAGGGAATAAGGCTGCTAAGGGAACGCGACTCCCAAAAAGCAAGAATAAAAAAGCTGGAAGAGCGCGAGATCTATCTTGCCGCCGGGCTGAACAAAAACGGGACGCTCGCGACCGCCGTGAGCAATCTTGAGGAGATAAAAGCGCGCGGCGGGAGCTACAACCGGAAGCGAGCCAAGGAGCTTGAGATCATAATCGCGAAAGCGGAAAAGGACGCCCTGACTATGACCGCCGGGACGCGGGCGATCATCGAATCGGGGGCGGTCTCCAAATGGGAGAAAAAGCCGATGTATTACTTCGTCAAAGGAGCCAGGAAAACAGCGCTTTTGATAGACAAAAATGGAGAATTTGAAATATCCAAGCAGTACCCCGCGACAAGCGAAAAGGACGCGGCGATCGTGAAAAGGATATTGGAAGGCGATCATGCCGGCAAGAAGGTAGCGGAGGAGGAGGCGGAATGAAAACACCCGATACGCTTAAAGAGCTGCTAAAGCCGCCGTTTAAGGCGTCGGAAGGACTTATCGGCGATCGGATGAATCAGTCTTTGATGTGGCTCGCCCATCCCAGCTATGTCTTGAGAAAAGCCTTCACGATCTGGAAAAAGTTCGTTGTCAATGCCCTGAACGAAAAATGGGAACGGGATTTCGGGGAGCCGCGCTTTTGGCTGAAAGGAGCCGACGGCGATCCGCGCCGGCATAAATGCCCTGTCTGCAAATATGCCATAAAGGGCGATCCGTTTAAGTTCTGCCCGGAATGCGGGGCAAGGCTGTTCCGGCCGAAGGAGAAAGCAAAATGAAAGGCGAAATTGACAGGAATTTTTACTGCTCCGGATACCTCAATGCAGAGGTCTATTGCTTAGATTACAAAGAGTGTTGTGAAGCAGGAGCACGCGGACATTGCGCGCGCAAACATCGCAAGTGGCCCACGCCCGCGCAATTCCGCGAGGAGCACGGCGAGGAGTGGACGGGGGCCGTTTACGCTGTGTGCGGGGCTCCGTGCGAAAGCGGGAAGAATTATACGTGCTCGCAGTGGTCGGTATACGGTAGCCCCAGACATGCGCGCACATCGTATAACGTTCAGTCCTGTAGCGGTGGTGGCACTCACGATCCTTACGTTGTCTGCGCTTCCACGCCGTGGGGCAGACCGCCCGACGACTGGAGGCCGAACAATGATTAGCTCGACCTTCGACGTATCCTGCGACAAATGCGGGAAATTCTACGGCTCCGCCTATTCCTTAGATGACTTTGAACACATGATTTGGCAAATGTCCATGGATTGGTGGACGCAGGACGACGACGATCCGCGCAAATTCTATTGCGATAAATGCAACGGGGAGTGGGACAGGCATACAGCGGAACCGGAGGAGGAGGCGGAATGACGCTGGAACAGATGCGGGACAACTGCTACAGCGCGGGTTACTGCGACGCGATAACCCATGTGAGGAACTGGTTTAAGGAATTGGAAAGAAAAAAGTTTCTGTCCGACATGCGCATAAACCAGAAAAATCTGACGGGCATTCTCGGCGCGATCAACGACAACGCCCGCGCGTTCAAGGCCGACCCCGACGAGTTCGATCTGATGACGGTTCCCGTTAAGGACAAAAAAGGGAAGCCGGCGGGACACGAGTTCAAGTATATCCTAAACCGGGAAAGCTGCATTGAGCTTTGCGCGGGATCGCCGAAGCTCGGCAACGCTCTTTTCAAAATGCAGGCGAAGAAGCTGTTGGAGGCCAACAATGGGAATTAGCCGTGTTGAAACAATTTTTGAGTTCACAAATGAAGGCATGGTTTGTGGTGTCTATTCCGTTCTCTTTAACGGAGAGAAAAAGGTGTTTATCAGAAATGATAAATCTGTCGGCGTTGTATCGTACTGTCTGGGAAAACCAGCCAGCCGATGCGTTTCTGAAATTAGGGATGATGTTAAGCAAGAGTTCTTAATTCTCATGGAGGATGACAAATGAAGGAGGATACGAAATGAAACCGATACTTTTCAGCACCAAAATGGTGCAATCTTTATTAAACACGAAGCCCGACGTCTGGCCGGCGCAGCCCATCGACGAGGCCAAGCCGTTCAAGAGCCAGACGCGGCGGGCAATAAAGCCGCAGCCGCGCGACGCGCCTGAAGGCGCGCGCGTCGATCCTTACGACGGCAATCGCGAGCGTTTTACCGTTTGGACGCGGGAGCGCAAAATGTGCCTCGACTGCGGCGGCAACGTAAAAGGCGCGGCCCACTGGAAGCCGCCGTTTTTGCCCGGCGAAATTCTCTACGCGCGGGAGACGTGGGCGGACATTCCGGAAACGGCTCCCGGAAACCTGCATTACAGGGCAAGCGCCACGGAAGGCGATCTTGCCTGGTTCAGGGAAAACAACTGGAAGTGGCGGCCCTCGATCCACATGCCCCGCGAGGCCGCCCGCCTGTTCCTTGAGGTGAAGGCGGTAAGGGCGGAGCGGCTGAGGGACATAACTGCGAGTGACAAAATCGCTGAAGGGTTTTGCGATTGCTGCCGCTCGTATCCCTGCGGCGAAAAAGACATTTGCGACGAACAGTGCTTTATGAAGACCTGGGACAGCATCTATGTCGGGCGCGGCTATTCCTGGGGCAGCAACCCGTGGGTTTGGGTGTACGAGTTAGGGAGGGTGGAAAGATGAAACTAAAACTTGCGCTCTTAATTCTGCGATTCCTTCTGCGAACGTTTTTTGTCTTTGCGTTGGCTTTACTCCCTATTGCCCTGTTGCTTTGCGCGCTGGATTCAGTCAAGCCGGGCGACATGTTTCGGTTTCTCGTGGTTTGGTTCCTCGCGACCATGATTATGTATGCCTTCGTTCATCTTGTTACAGTTCTAACAAAATATTGGAGGAAAAAATGAAAGCGATTTTTGAGCTCGATCATGCTCCGTTATCGTGCGATACATGCGAGCTAAACCAACAAAATGTTTGCCTCGCCGGCGGTATTAAAGACGTAAGCAAATATACGATGAATTTTTCCTTTCAGTATGACCCATTGGGCAAACCCATTCATGTCAGGCGTTCGCCTGACTGCCCCCTGCAATTCTTCCCCAGCGCGCCTGAGGACGACTTGAAGCCGTGCCCCTTCTGCGGCGGAAAGGCGCGTATGGAACGTGTCGTCGGGATAGAGCCGGGATGGAAGATTGTATGCCTAGACCGGGCGCTATGCCGCGCGGCGATATGGGGCCTTAAGAAATCGGAAGCAATCGCCGCGTGGAACAGGAGGGAGCAATGAATAAATCCGCAGGCGACATGTACGGCTTCGTAACCCACACATGGAATCCCGTCAAGGGAAAATGCGGGTACGGCTGCTCGTACTGCTACGTGAAGAAAATAGCGCGCAGGTTTGGAAAGGGACAGGGGGAGCCGCGCCTCGACGAAAAGGAGCTTGGCGCGAATCTCGGGACGGGCAAAAATATTTTCGTGTGCTCAAGCTGCGACCTGTTCCACGACGATGTTCCCCGCAACTGGATATGGAGGTGCATGGAGCGCGCGCATGAATTTCCAGGTAACAAGTACTTATGGCACACCAAGAACCCCCGCCGCGCATTGGATTTTCAGGATCGCTTCGGAGGGAACGACACGCTCTGCGTGACCATCGAGAGCGACATCCACCGTCCGGAAATGTCGGCGGCCCCGTCTCCAATGGATCGTTTCTCCTCACTTCAGGTGTGGGCAATCTCATGCGACGAACCGTGGATGCTGACCATGGAACCGGTGCTGGATTTCAACATTGAAATTTTTCGCGGGGAGTTGTCCACAATGATGCCGGCGCAGGTGAACATCGGCGCGGACTCGGGCGGCAACGGCCTTCCCGAGCCGAGCGCGGAAAAGCTGCGCGAGCTTATCGCCTGGCTGGAGCCGAGGACGAAGGTGGTTCTGAAGAAAAACCTGGCAAGGCTTTTGCCGGAAATGAAGGAGGGTGCGAAATGCGCGAGATAATTTTCAGGGGGAAGCGGAAAGACACGGGCAAATGGATGGAAGGGAGCCTAGTTTGTTTTCCTAACGATGACGAGCATTGCGGGATATGGTCAGAAAATGCGCAGACGTATCTGTGGGTTATCCCCGCAACCGTCGGCCAGTACACCGGCATTTCCTACAGAGACAGCGAAAGGATTTTTGAGGGCGATATTGTAACCTTCAGCGGCGATAAATACGAAATCGTTTTCGAAGATGCCTGTTTTTGGATGGCTGATATTCTGGACGAGTTCTATGTCAGGGAATTGCATTCGTTTTTGGGCCAAGGCGATATAAGAGTCATCGGCAACGTCCACGACAACGAAATGGGAGAGTTTGTATGATTGGCATCAAAGGTTACAGAAAGGGGCATGCGCCTACCATAAGAACGGAAACAAAGCGGACAATCGTCCGGAAAATCTACAGGTCATGAGCAACGCGGAGCACGGGAAACTTCATTGTGCAATCCGCAGGCGGGCCAAAGGAGGTGAGACATGAAACCATTGAATACCGATTTAACGCTCGGAAGCCTATTCGATGGCATTTGACCGCCGGCTTTCCCCTTGCGGCGCGCATGGCCGGCATCGCGCCTGTGTTCGCGTCGGAGATAGAGGCTGCGCCAATGCTTGTATCGAAAAGATGGTTTCCCGAGATGGCGAGCCTGGGGGACGTGACGAAAATAGACGGCGCGAGAATAGCGCCGGTGGACATAATCACTTTCGGATCGCCGTGCCAGGACCTAAGCTGCGCGGGCAGGCGCGCGGGGCTTGCCGGCGAGCGCTCGGGGCTGTTCATGGAAGCGACAAGAATCATAAAGGAGATGCGCGATGCGACAAATGGTGTTAGGCCTCGATTTTGCGTCTGGGAAAACGTGCCGGGAGCGTTCAGCTCCAACGGCGGCGAGGACTTCCGCGCGGTCGTCGAGGGGATCGCGGGGATCGCCCGGCCGGGAGTTTCAGTTCCTCGATCTGGACGGTGGGGATCTGCTGGGGCCGTCGTGGGAAACGGCTTCTCGCTGGCCTGGCGCGTCCTGGACGCCAAATACTGGGGAGTGCCCCAGCGTCGCCGCCGAATCTTTCTTGTCGCTGATTTTGCAGGCCGGCGCGCTTGCGAGATACTTTTTGACGAGGGCCGCCTGCCTTGGGATCCTGCGCAGGGCGGAACGGAGGGGGAAGCGCTTGCCCCTTGACCTGCGGCGCGCGCTGGAGGCGCAGATCGCGTTCCTTGACGGCGGCGGGACGGCGGAAGGGATGGCCCTTCGCGCGGAGGCCGGGCGGCCCGAGCGCCGCCGCCTCGGAACGATCGCTCTGAGCGAGCAGGGCGGGAGCCGGAGCGACGACGCGAGCTTCGAGGTGTCCCCCACGCTCCGCGCCGAGGCCAAGGGGCATCTGCCCGTGGTCTGCGCCGGGTTTTCCGCCGGCCAGGGAGCCGGGGCCGGAGGGATCGGCTACGGGCTAGAGACGGCGCCCACGCTGAAGGGCGCGGCCAGCGGGACGAACCAGGTGCCGTGCCTTGTCATGGGAATCGACGCGGAAAAAAACTGCGCCGTCGAGCTAATGGGGGCGCTGAAGGCCGGCAAATGCGACGCGGCGGTCGCCTTCACGCCGTCGGGCTTCGGCCGGCGCGCCGAGGGCGTTGGGACGCTCAAGGCCAACGGCGGCGACCTCGGCGGCGGCAGCGAGACGCTGGTGTTCGCCATGCAGGGCCTCGGCGACTACAGGGAATCCGAAAGCGCCTCCGTCGTCAAGAGCCGGGACTTCAAGAGCGCCACCGATTTGATCGCGGCCGGCCTCTTCGTCCGACGGCTTACGCCGCTTGAGTGCGAGCGCCTCCAGGGGCTGCCGGACGGCTGGACGGAGAGCGGCGCGGACGGGCGGAAAATATCCGACTCGGCGCGCTACAGGGCGATAGGAAACGGCCTGGCGATTCCCTGCGCGGCCTTCGTCATGCGAAACGTCGCGCGGGCGGTCGCGAGGGAGGAGGGGCGATGACCCGGGACATGTTCGGCCTCACGGACGGGGCGGCCGGGCGGGGAAGGCAGGCCGCGCGCGCCGCCCCGCTCGCCGGGCGCGATCTCTACACGACGCGGCAGGAGGACGTCGGGCGCTTTCTCGACGCGCTGGAGAGGGACGGCCTGGCGCTGCGCGGCCCGATATGGGAGCCTGCGGCGGGCCTCGGCGACATATCCAAGGTTCTGGCGCGTCGCGGCCACGAGGTGCTGTCGTCGGACGCCTTCCCCTACAGCGACGGGGAGGTCGAGGTTTCCGGGCCAACGGACTTTCTCGCGGCGCCGCTTCCGCCGGGCTGCCGGACCATCCTCACCAACCCGCCGTTCAATGCGCTGGAGGACTTCCTGCTGAGGGCGCTCTCGCACGGGACGGACGTCGTTTTCGTCGCGCGGCTGGGCTTTCTAAGCTCGGAGCGCCGCCGCAGGATTTTCTCGCGGGCGAGGCCGGCCTTCGTCTACGTCTTCTCGAAGCGGGCGAAGTGCCTCAAGGACGGGATCGAGGACGGGAAGGCCAGCATGGTTGACTACTGCGTGGCGATGTTCAGGCCGCCGCACGAGGCGGAGACCGCGCTGCGGTGGATCGAGTAAGGAGGGAAGGATGACGAGGGCTGATATTTTCGAGCTGGCCGACTGCTCCGGCTGCGGGCATTTCAGGCGCCTAAGCGCGACGAGCGACGATCCGGCTGAGGCCGTATGCGACGATTGCGACTTTTGCGCGAACGGCCTTTGCGACCGCGTGGCCGGCGCGATGGAAAGCAGTCTGTACGAAGTATTTTGGGGATTAGGGGAATGAGGAAAAGGAGGACGCCATGTCGAGGATACGCAGCATAAAGCCGGAATTTTTCAAGCACGAGGAGCTTCAGGACTTGGAGACGGCGAACCCGGGCCAGCACGTCATGCTGGTCTACGCGGGGCTTTGGACTCAGTGCGACAAGAACGGGGCTTTTCTGTGCAAGGCGCGGGCGGTGAAAAACGAGGTTCTGCCCTACATCGACTTCGACATGCAGAAAACGCTGGACATTCTCGAATCGGGCGGCTTCTTCGTCAGGTACCGGGCGGAAGGCAAGGATTACGGGCATATCCCGGCCTTCGCCAAATACCAGTATCCGAGCAAGAACGAGAAAAACGCGCCGGCCAAATACCCGGAGCCTCCCCAGGCGCGGCCAAGGTCATTCCCGGGCGCGCCCGACAACGCGCCCGAGACCCATCCCGAGACCCATCCCGGGAACGAGCCCGAGACGCATACCGAGCCGGAAGGATTACAGGATCTACGGATATTAGGATCACAGGAAAAAGGATATTTCGGCGTTTCCAGCGAAACGCCGCCCGCCGCCGATTCTCAAAATCCCGAAAAAGGCGATATTTCGCCCCTCATCGAATCCTCGGCAGGTTTCGGAGAAAACTTGAATCCCGAGGCCGTCGAGGAAACGCCCCAGAATGCGCGAGAATGCGGCTTCATCGCGTCCAAAGAGGCGAAAACGTCCGTTGATACTCCAAAGGCCGAATCGTCGCCGCCTTGCCCTTCCTCGCGCGAAATCGCCGAAACGGAAAGGCCAGAAAAAGCCGCCGATCCCGCGCCCTCGGAATCCGCGCCGCAGATCGAATCGGGGCCGGCGGAAATTTCGGACGGCGCGGCCCTCCCGCCCGGCTTCGCGCCCGAGACATCCCTCGTTCCCGCCCGGCCCCGCTCCCCTCCGGCGAGGGCGAAGGGGAGCGAGCTTTCGGGCGAGCGGCTCGATCTTTTTCACGCCGGAGTCGCCTGCTTCGAGTCCAGCGAAAGGACGAAGGCCCTTATGTACCAGGACCGGCAAAGCACGGCGCGCTACATGGCCAACATCAAGCTGCTCGTCACGCGCTGCTCGAACATCGCGCCGGGGCTTTCGGCCCAGTTCATGCGCGGCGTCCTGGAGCACTTCAGGGCCATGTGCGAGGGCAGGTACAAGGGCAGATGGTCGTTCACCCCCAACTCGCTCATGACGGGGTGGATTTGGGAGATTGTGATGGAAACGATGCCGAGGGAGGAGTCGCCGGAGCTTAGGCAGGCGCTAAGGGGGCTGTTCGGATGAACGCGAGAACGCTTTTGGATTTTTTGGAGCGGTACTACGGCGAGAGGTATTCAGGCGTGTTCCTCGACACGATGCTCGACTACCTGGACGGTCGCGGCGAGGACTTTCTCAGGGCGGCGGCGCTCGTCATCGTCAAGCGGGTATCCCGCGCCTACGGCAAGGCGCCGGGCCACGCCGAGTTCGAGAGGCACATGGACGAGATTCTCGCCGCGATGCCGGAAAGGCCGGCTCTTCCGCAGGAGACGGAGCCTCCTATCACGGACGAGGAGCGCGAGGCCGGAATGCTCAGGCTAAGGCAGGTGACGGACATGCTTAGAAAAAAGATGGCGCGGGGGGCCGGCTCGTGAGGCGGGAGATCATAGGCGGATGCGAGCTGTACCTGGGCGACTGCATGGAAATACTGCCGACGCTGGGCAAGGTGGACGCGGTGATAACCGACCCTCCGTATTCGATTAACGGCGGCGGGGCGTCCATCGCGGGAATGTCCGTGGAGGACGCCTTCGACGTTCAATTCTATCGAGCTTGGTTCTGCGAGATGCTTTCGCTTCTGGAGGAGGCCACGACCGCCGCCGCCGCGATATGGGCGACCATCGACTGGAGGGGCTGCCATGCGATTGAGCAGGCCGCCGTCAAAAGCAAGTTCCGCATGGCCGGCGTTGGCGTGTGGGACAGGGGCGGCCTCGGGATGGGCTACGCCCTTAGAAAGACATACGAGAATTTCGTCGTTTTGGTCAGGGAAGAATGGCGCCGCCTGAAGA
Organism: Treponema sp.; assembly: GCA_009780285.1. GTDB lineage: Bacteria > Spirochaetota > Spirochaetia > Treponematales > Breznakiellaceae > WQXQ01. The sequence goes on along the minus strand of WRAL01000001.1, from coordinate 21,921 downwards.
CCGACGAGCCGGACGTCTGGAGGCACGAGTGGTATCCTTCGAACAGAAAGCACGGGCATCAGGCGGAAAAGCCGGCCGCGCTTATGAAGCGTGCGATCTCGCTGATCGGCGGGCAAACGATTCTCGACCCGTTCATGGGAAGCGGAACCACCGGCGTCGCTTGCGCCGAGCTTGGGCGGAAGTTCGTAGGCGTGGAGATCGATGAGAGATACTTCGACATAGCCTGCAAGAGGATCGAGGCCGCGCAGGCGCAGGGGCGGCTCGACTTCGGGGAGGCCGGATGAGCGGAGAGGGCCATTGGAAAAAGCGTTGACAAACGCTCTCAGGCGGCGTATACTAGCAATCGAAGGGGCCCGCGAAAGCGAGGCCGCGCGGTGGAACAGTTGATATAATCGCGCCGGCGAGGCCGCCCTATGGCGGCCCGCTCAGGGGTGGGAGCTTGCAAAGCCCACGGTCGAAAAATTTGCAGCGCGGGGAACGCGAAGGCGCGTCCCTCCGCGTTGCGTTTTCGTCCGCGGGCTTTTCGTCTTTCCGGCCTCCCGTTAATTTTCGGGGAGGCATATCATGAAAACAACGGAACTCGCGAGGTCGTTCAACGGGCGCGAGGTAAGGGTCGTCGTGATCGACGGCGCGGAATGGTTCGTCGCGCGGGACGTCTGCGACATTCTGGACATCCAGAACGCGTCCCAGGCGCTGGCCGATTTTCCGAACGGCGAAAAGGGTATATCTACTATATATACCCCCGGCGGCAATCAAGAAGCCAGCGTGGTAAACGAGCCGGGGCTGTACCGCCTCGTCTTCAAGTCCCGAAAGCCCGAGGCGGAAGCGTTCAAGACATGGGTGTTCTCCGAAGTCCTTCCCTCAATTCGCAGGACGGGCAAGTACGACACGCGGGACATTCGCGGCAAGTCCAAGGAAAACCGAAACATGGTAACGCGGCAATGGCAAAGGCAGGGAGTGAAGGCCCCCGTCGAGTACGCCATGCTTACCAAAGAGGAATACCTGCGGCTGTACGGCGACCCGGACAAAAAGAAGTCGGACATGGACAGGCAGGACACGCTGAAGCTGGCGGCCTTCGAATCGGTCGAGGCGTGGAAGCTCTCCGAGATCGCCGAGGGCTCGCTTGGCTTCGGCGGATGCAGGAAGTCCATCGGGGACACCGCGCGCCTGCTTGACGACGTGGCGCAGTCCGCGCGTCTTGGGCTGACGGCCTAGGCTTCCGAAGGGAGGGGACATGGAAGCGCGGGCGAACGAGGAATTTCACGATCTTCTGGACGAGCTGGCCGAGCGCGGCTTCCACGGGGAACTCTCGCTTTACTTCCAGGCCGGCGTCGCGGAGGAAAGCAAGGTTACCGAAAGGCTTTCCAAAAGCTCGGCGCGGGAAAGGGCGCGCAGGCGCAGGGAGGCGAGGAGCGGGAAAGCCGTCGCGGTCGTAAGGCCGGCGAAGGGGGCGCCGCGATGACCCGCTGCGAAAAGTGCGGCGCGGAGGTGCGCTATATCCCCTGCGCCCCGGCGGTATCGCCGGACGGGATAGCGACGACCGACGCGGCCCTGACGGAGGTGATAACGGCGCGGGGACGCGCGGTGGCGGGATACCGCAGGCACGAGTGTCCGGAGCGCCCGGCGAGGGAGGCCGAGAATGCCGGCGTGGAATGAGGGCGAGCATCCCAGGGACGCGAGCGGGCGGTTTTCGCGGGGGGGCGCGGGAAGGAAGGGAGCGATGGAAAGGCTCTCGCTCGGCAAGGCCGAGAAATGGCTCGTGGAGGCGGCGCGGGAAGCGGGGCTGGACATCGACGGCTTCGAGCACGAGATCACCGGCGAGTTTGTCAGCCACGTAATGAACCGCCACGGGAACGAGAGGGCCGAGGCAGCCAGCGGCCAGGTGGCGATACGGGACGACGACTTCGCGAGAATACCGGAGATAATCGAAAAGCCGGATTACGCAATCGTGGGAGCGAGGTCTCGCGGGCGGGACATTGTAGCCTACGCAAAGAAACTCGCGGACGGCACGACATTGTACTTCGAGGAGGCTCTGGCCGGGAAAAGAAACAAAACCTTGCGAAGCAAGACGATGTTCAAGCACAAGAGCATGGCTAGCGCGGACAGTTTTACAAGGATGGTCTCTGGGGGCAATGGGATGGACATGAGCGGCGCGATTGTATTGGACTTGGGGCGCCGGAGGCAATCCGGAAATCCGACCACTAAAGAATCGGTGGCAGCAGCCAACGCCGCCGCGCCCCATGACCTACCCTCAGTATCGCCCGATCCCGTCAAAAAGTCAAGCGGCGGGAAAAGATTCGTGCTGGCGAAGGCTAAGGGCGGGAAGTCAAGGCTGCTTATCGTGGGGGCCGATTGGGGCCGAGCGAGGCGGCATGGCGGCTAAGGCAAGGACGAAAGCCCCGGCGAAGGCGGCGGGGAAGGCAAGAATCAGGCAAGAGGAAAAAGGGCTTTCGGGGATAGACTTTTGCGGCGCGAGGCTTACGGACATGCAGCGCCGCCTGATCGCCAACTACGTTACGCCCGGAGGCCCATGCTTCCACAACGCGCTGCGCTCGGCGATGGAGGCCGGCTACAGGGAGGCCACGGCGAGATCGACGATCTACGCGCTGTTTCAAAGCCCGGAAATACAAAAAATCATCAGGGCGAACGAGTCGCTCATGCGCGAGGCGATCCGCGAGTCGGCGATGCTCGCGCTGGAGGCCAAGCGGCGCAGGGCCTTTTTCGACCTGGCGGACTTCTACGAGGAAAAGGAAATCGCCGTAAGCGGGAAGAACGGAAGCTACGCCAAAACCGTCCTGGCGCTCAAGCCGCTGGACGAGATGACCGCCGAGCAGCGCCAGATCATCGACGGCGTGGACTACAAGGGGCAGGCGTCGCAGCTCACATACGTCCTGCCAAACAGGGAAAAAGAGCTTAACGACATAATAAAAATAAACGGCGAGCTTTCCAAGGCCGCCGGAGACGGAGACGAGGAAGAAACGCGGGAGATCATTATGGAACGGATAACGATACGGGAAACGAGGCGGGCGGCGCGCGCCGCCCAGGCTGAAAGCGAGATACTGGACATGCCGGAAGGGGCGGACTTATGAGCGCCCACGACGAAACGCTCAGATACGCGGACGCCTTCCTAAAATACAACGGCCTTCCGGTGGAGCTTGATCCCTGGCAGGAGCTTTTTCTCAAGGATCGCAGCCGCTTCAGCATACTTCTAAAGGGCCGGCAGGAAGGGTTCAGCTTCGCGGTGGCGGCGAAAAAGTTCATCGAGCTGCAGTCCGAGGGCGCGGTAAACCGCACCGTGCAGTTCGTTTCGTACAACCTTATGGACGCCATCGACAAGATACGCTACGTGTCGCTCATGGCCGCCGAGATTCCGGAAAGGCGCCGGAAAAAAATCGTCTACGAGACGAAGACCGGCATCGAGTTCCTGGACAAAAACGGCAAGACCACGAGCCGCCTTCTTTCGATAGCCTGCCGCCCGCCCAGGGGAAAGCCCGGCGACGTGGTTCTGGACGAGTTCGCCATCTATGGGGCGGCGCGGCAAAGGCTGATCTACACCGCCGCCCTGCCCTCGATAACGCGGGGCGGCTCGATAACGATAGGAAGCACGCCGCTTGGGAAGCTCGGCCTGTTCTACGACATCTGCGCGGACAAGGCGACCTACCCCAACTATGCGCGCTTCACCGTTCCCTGGTGGCATTCCTCGGCGCTGTGCAGGGACATAGACGGCGCGCGGGCCGCGGGCGCAAGGGAAATGGACACGGAGGACAGGGTAAGGCTTTGGGGAAAGGACGTGCTGCGCGAGGAATTCGCGGCGATGGACATGGAATCGTTTCGGCAGGAGTTCGAATGCGCCTTCCTGGACTCGGCCGGCAGCTACATCGGACTTGACCTTATCCACGCCAATACGCCGGGGCTGCGCGAGGGGGACAGGGCCGGCGAGCTTGCCGAGGGCGAGGGCGAGGACGAGGGGCTCGAGATCGTCGCGCATAGGAGCGTGGCCGATCTGGCCGCCTCCTACGACAAGGAAAGGGACGGCGCGATCTACCTGGGCTACGACGTGGCGCGGACGCGGGACATGGCCGTGATATACGCCATCGGGCTTACCCCCGAGGGAAAAAAGAAATCACTGGCGCGCATAGAGATGCGGGGTGAAACCTTCGAATACCAGCGCGATCAGATTCGCATGATAATTCGCAGCGGGCTTCCGGTGGTAAGGCTCTGCGTGGACGCTACCGGCGTGGGGATGGACACGGCCGAGACGCTCGAACGGGAGTTCGGCTCGGCGCTTGTCGAGCGCGTGGCCTTTACCCTGCAAAGCAAGGACGCGCTCGCGCGAGGCGTAAAGGAAGGGCTTGAGCAGCGGGAGTTTCTGCTGGAAAGCGACCGAAAGTTCCACAGGCAGATACAGTCGATAAAGCGCCATTCGCTGCCGGGCGGCGGCTTCCGCTACGACGCGGAGCGCGACGAGAACGGCCACGCGGACGGCTTCTGGGCCTGGGCGCTGGCGAACCGCGCCATACCAAGGGCCGGGGCGCGCAAGGGATTCTATCAGCAAAGAAGGGAAAGCCGGCTCGCCGAGTCCGGCGACGGCGGCGCGCCGCAGGCCGAACGGCGCAGGGGAAAATCGCTCGGTCGCGCGCTGCGGGATTGGGGCCTGGACAAGGGAGGAAGGTAAGATGGCAAGAAAACAGACGATTGATTTAAGAAGCGGCGAGGACGCGGACATTGACGCCATGCTGAAAAGGCGGGCGGCCAGGGAGATCGCCCGTGCCGGAAGGGGGGCGAGGAAAGGCGGGCCGGCGCCGGCGGGAGCGCATTTCGGCGGGCAGGCCGGCGGCAAGCCGAACGACGATCTCAAGAGCTTCTTCACGGAGCCTCTGGCCGGGGAAACCAACTATTACTCGGGCGGCGTGGGCACGGCCTCGCCCATGCGCGGGCGCGCGGTCTCGTACCGAATTCTTAGGCGCGTGGCGGAAAAGGCGTGGATCATCAACCTCTGCATATCGACCTCGATAAGCCAGGCGCGGCCCTATTTCAGGGAGGCGGCCAAGGACGGCGAGCGGGGCTTTCGCATACGCGCCCGCAAGGCCGTAAAGGAAGGCAGGGACATGAGCGAGGCGGAAAAGAAGGAAGCCGAGCGCCTCGCGGATTTTTTCCTTCGCACGGGGGACTGCGACGATCCGGGCCGCTCGGACGATCTGGACAAGTACGCCTCCAAGACGATCCGCGACCTGTACCAGCTCGACCAGATAGCCTGCGAGCTGCAGCGGACGCGCGGCGGCGAGCTTTGCGCCTTCTGGGCAGTGGACGCGGCCACCATAGAGGCGGCGCTTCCCGGCGTGGAGCGCGAGACCGGCGTAAGATACGCGCAGGTGATAAACGGCCTCCCTTACGCCTACTACGGCAGGGACGAGCTTATATTCGACTGCATGAACCCGCGAACGGACATCGAAAAGGCCGGCTACGGCTACTCGGTGGTGGAGCAGGCCATAGACCTGGTTACCTCGTCGATCAACACCTTCATGTACAATTCCGGCTTTTTCACCGAGAACAAGCTGCCGCGCGGGATGCTCCTGCTTAACGGCCCGGCGGATCAGGACGAGGTGGACGACATAGAGGACTACATCGTCGAGATCATGAGCGGGAATCCCAGCGGGCAATGGCGCATTCCGATAATCCCCTCCGGAAGGACGCCCGGCGAGGGCGGCGGGGGAAAGATGCTGGAATGGGTGCAGCTTCAGGGGAACAACCAGGAGATGCAGTACCAGGCATGGTACGACCTTCTGCTTTCGGCGATAACGGCGCTGTTCCAAAAGTCGCTGGAGGAGCTTGGCCTTCACTCCTCCAAGAGCCAGCCGCTGTTCGCCGGCGACAACAGGCCGAAGATTGAGGCCAGCAAGAGCCTTGGCCTGGGCTGCCTTCTGGCCTTCATGGGGAAGCACCTTAACGACATACTGCGCCTCAAGAATCCGGACTACGTTTTCGAGTTCGTCGGCTACGAGAAGGACGACCTGAAGCTGATGAGCGAGATAGACAAGGCGGAGATCGACAGCTGGAAGACGCTGAACGAGAAGCGCGCGGAAAAGGGCGCCCAGCCTTTGGACTTCACGAAGACAACCAACCCCGCGGACTTGCCCATGAGCCCGCAGGCGGCCCAGCTCTGGCAGGCCGGGCAGGGAATGGGCGGCGGCGGCCCGCCCGACGACGACGAGGACAACGACGAGGATAACGACGACGACGGCGAAGGCTCGGGCTGGGACGACCTTGAGGACTCGGAGGGCCGCCTTCAAAAGTCGCTGGGCGGAAGGCCCGCGCCGACAAGGATCGCGATATGAGCTCGCCCTTGCTCGCGGAGGACATAGAGCTTTCCATAACGAACATCACGGACGGGAACCGCAGGGCCAAGTTCCTGCGGGCCATAGTCGAGCTTTCGCGCCTCATGGGTCTGCGTCCGAGCGTCCGGGCGCCCTGGCTCGCCAAGGCGAAAACGCACAAATATCTGTCGAGGGTTTGGAAGGACGGACGCTGGGAGTACGAGTATCCGGACGACGGCAAGGGAAACGCCCCCAAAACGGAGGCGGAGCTGCCGGTGATTTCCGGAGTCGCTAGGGCGCGGGTTGACGGCGGGAACTACAGGCAGGTCGCCGAGGCGGAGTTCGCGAGGCTAAGGGCGAAAATAGCGGAAGGGCTTTATTGCCCGGCCCTGGGCGGGAAAAAGGTCGTGGGCGCGAAGGAAGGCCATCTGGATTACCCCCAAGGCAAGTGGAGAGGACTTAAAAACATTATCGCGCGGGTTTCGCTCATGCCGTGCATAATTCCAATCATCGAACAGGGGAAAAAGACCGGACAAAGGAAGAACCCTAGTTACAAGGGGAACTACCACGAAATATCAGCATCGACCGCCAACAGGAAAAAAGTATCCGTGGTTTTGGCGGACAAGGGGGATGGGTGCCTGTATATTTCCATCATCGGAAAAGATTTGGTAAAAAAGGCGATTTGCAGTGGCAGCCACCCTTTGCCGACGGTGCCGGAGCGATATAGCCCCAGCCTGCACAAATCCCTTCCCTACCGGGCGGCATCAGGCGAGGAGTTTTCACCTTCGCCCGACGATCTAAGTATACCACACGTGTACGCAAAGTCAATACGCGAGTACCTCGATCTGGATCTGTCCATATCCGGCATATCCTTGGCCAACCGCAAGGCCAAGCTGGCCAAGGCGATACGGGCCGTCGCGGGGCATCTGCGCGTTCCCGTGGAGGTCGTTCGCAAGGACGGAGGCCCCGTCGCGTCCGGCGAGCCTCACGCGCATCCGGCGCTGGCCCAGCTTTCGGGCTATTGGGCCGGGCTGTACCGCGCGCTTTTGGAAAAGGCTTACGCCGCGGTCATCGAGGCGCTGGGCCTTCCGGCGGCGACCGAGGAGACCATGCGCAAGAGCGGGAACGAGCCTCGCGAGCTCGGGCGGGGCGTTACGGGGCGGCGCCCCGTATGGGGGGTAGCGGAAGACGCGCGCGGCGCGGCTGAAGCGAGGGGGGCTTGCCCCCCGCCCTCAAAATGGAATCCCGCGATGCGCAAGGCCGGCGGCTCCGCCCTTCTTCGCTACAAGGGGAAGATCGTCTACAACCCGGAGACCGGAGCGCCGCTTGAAAACGACGACTTCGACAGGCTCGTGGAGTCCATACAGGACTTCCTGAACGAGGGCACGAAGGATTGGGGAAAGCGAGTCCACCTGGATTCCGCCGCCATCGCGCGGCTCCTTCGCCGCCTTGCCAGATACGGCACGGTCGAGGAGGTACGGCGGCTGCGCCTGGAAAACATGAAGTACCGGGGAAAAAGCCTTGACTGGATACGGGCCGATTTTCGGCGGCTCGATGACGCGCTGGGGAAGCCGCTTTCGGCGCGCGAGAAGGCCACGTACCAGGCGGCCAGCGACTACGCGGCCAGCCTTGTTACCCGCTCCAACCGCAAAATACGCGACGAGATTAAGGACACGGTTTTGAAGGGGATTCTGCAAAGGCGCTCGCGCTCGCAGGTGTCGCAGGACCTGTTCAACGCGATGGGCCGCCTTAACCGCGACTGGAAGCGCATAGCCGACACCGAGATCGTCAACGCGGCCAACCTGGCCGGCATTTTGGAGGACGCCGCCGACGCGCGGCCCGGCGAAAAGACGTACTTCATGCGCGTGGAGTTTCCCGGCTGCTGCCCGCATTGCGCGGCGGCGAACGGGAAGATCGCGCTGTGGAGCGAGGCGCCGCTGGCCGACGAGCGGATAAGCGATCCCCATGCGAAAATAGCGATATGGGAGGGCAAGACGCGCGAGCAGGGGATTCCCGTGGGGACGATGCACCCCAACTGTCGGGGAACCTGGACGCGCTGGGGCGGCGAGCGCGTCGACGCCTTCGTCGCGACGGCGCAGGGCCGGGGCGAGAAATGGAACGAGGCCGTGGAGCAGGCGCGCGAGGAATGGCGGGCCAAGGGCGAGCGAAGCCCCGACGACGCGACTCCGGGCTACGCGGCGCGGATAACGGCGCTCTTTAGGGAAAAGACGGGCGACGCGGAATGGGAGCCGCCGAGGGCTGGCCATAAATAATTTGGAGGACAAGGATGAAGATCGCGGTGGACTTTGACGGAACGTGCGTAACCCACGAATACCCGAACGTTGGGAAGGACATAGGCGCGACGGCGGCGCTGAAGGCGTTGGCGCAGAGGGGGGACGAGCTTATCTTGAACACCATGCGCAGCGGCCCCGAGCTGGAGGACGCGGTGAGCTGGTTTAGGGAAAACGGGATACCTCTGCACGGGGTGAACGAAGATCCAGGACAAAAGGAGTGGACTAGATCGCCGAAGGTATATGCGAACCTGTACATTGATGACGCCGCGCTGGGGTGCCCTCTGCTGATGGATCTCTCCCTTTCGCAAAGGCCGTTCGTGGATTGGAAAAGAGTGGGACGGCTCATGGGGTTATGAGCGCCGGCGCGAACGAGTACCTTCCCGATTACGCCGTCGCCCCCGGCGAGGTTTTGGCCGGCGCGATGGAGGACTCGGGTCTTTCCGCTTGCGAACTCGCGGAGCGTTCCGGCCTGCGCGCGCAGAAAATCGGCGCGATCCTTGAAGGTGGCGCCGCCATAACCGAAGGGATCGCGCGCGCTCTTGAAGCCGCCCTGGGAAGGCCGGCCAGGTTCTGGACGCGGCTTGAGATTCTTTATCGGGAAGACATGGAGCGCATCGCCAAGGGGAAAAGCCAATGATCGCGCTGTTCGACAAAAAGGACGGGACGAGCCTGATATGCCAATTTATGCGGACGGTTGACGGATTCATGAACGACGCGGGGCTGAACGCGCCTGTATTATTTTCGGCAGGCGCCGAGGGAAACACGACGGCCTGTATCGCGCGGAAAGGGGCTTGCGCGGATTCCGTCGATGGCGTACAATCTTTGCCATAGACCGCAGGCGGGCTTTCCCGTCCTGACAATCAAACCCTTGCGCCTCCAGCGCGCGAGGGGCCGGCGTCGCGAGAACGGGCCGGGCTTTTCCTTTTCGGAGGGAAAGCCCGGCCCGTTTTTTTTTGCGGCAAGCGAAGGAGAGCGCGAGTGATAAGGATAAAGGCCGACCTTGGAAGCGCCGCGCTCGAAAGGCTTCAGGCGCAGTTAAGGGAAATGGGCGCGCGCGCCGGCGCGTTTCCGGCGACCTCCCAGGCGGTGGACGCGGCGGCGGGCCTCGTTCACGGCGCCTGGCGCGGCTTCGCCCTGGGAGCGCCGCTCGCCGGCGTAAAGCCCCTTCCCGGCCCCAACAAGGGATACGCCGGCAGCATCAAGAACCGCAGGACGGGGCCGCTGGAGCGCGAGGTTTTCACGAGGTCGGAGATCGCCGAGCGGATAGAAAAAGGCGAGCCGGAGCTGGACATGAAAAAGACGCATCCATTCGGCCCGAAGTCGCGCGTTTCGGCGGACGGCTATCCCTACCTTATCGTGCCTTTCCGATGGGGCACTCCGGGCGGGAAAAACGGCCCAAGGGTCGGCTTCGGCAAGAACGTGATGACCGCAGGCGCCTACGCCGTCGCCAAAAAGCTGGCGAAGATGCGAACAATCATCGACGCGGACAAGGCCCCGATAAGGGCGACGAACGCGCGGGGGAAAAGGGTCGGGCGCGCGATGTACAACAGAGGCTTTGGAAGGCTGAGCGGGGCCGATTTTGCCGGAACCGTCGGGGAAAAATCCATGATGGACGGAATGGTCAGATCGACGGACTCCGCCGGGAAAAACCGCTCCGGCGGATACTTCACCTTCCGCGTCGTGTCGTCCAGGCCCGGAGCGCGGGGCTGGGTAAGGCCGGCGGTTCCGGCGCGCGACGTGCTCGGCGCCCTGCGATCTGAAACCGAGGCCGCCGCCGCCGGCGTCATCAAGGCCGGGATCATGGAGGACCTGCGCCTATGATCTTCTTCCTTAACCGAGGGCTGATCCTTGAGCAGGAGGTCGTCAGGGCGCTAAAGGAATATTTTATCGCCATCGACGTTCCCGGCCTGTACCGGAACTTCAGCGTCTCCGTAACCTGCGAGCATCCCTTCGCCAGGCTCATGCTTAGCGCAAGCCCGGAAAGCGAGGCGCGGAGCCTTTTTCCCGTGGTGGTGGTAACGACCGAGGAGGACTCCAAGCCGGATCAGCTTTCCGGCCTTTCGGAGGCCGCGGCCTTCGCGCTTGAGCCGGAAGACCTCGCGCCCGGAAAGGACGGCGCGCCCTCTCCCGTAGAGCGGCGCTACGACATGATCGCGCCGGGGATGCTTGATTCCCTTCGCGCCGCGATGGCCGCCAGCGCGGAAGGCAGGCTTTACGGGGCGAGCCGGCTTATCCGCAGGCGGGACAGGATTTCGATAGAGATATGGGCCGAAAACCCGCAGCTGAAAAACGAGATTTACGAGATCGTCAGGCTGTTCGTGATGGGACACATGGGCGAGGCCCTGGCGGCGCATTACCGGCGCCATTTCGAGGAACTGGCGGAGGGGGAAAGCCCGCTGGCGATCTTCGACGGCTCGGTCGGGGGCCAGCGCGGGGGGAACTTCTGCGCCGACTTCGGCGCGCCCCTTCACGGCGCGCGGATTTTTTTCGACGCGGAATACGCAATCGAGCAGGCGGCGATCGACACCGAGATCGCCGGCGCGAAATATTTTGAGGCGGAGGCGACAAATCATGTCAAAGGAATCGAAGGCGCGGCAGGAGTCCGCGTCGCGGCAGGACTTTTCGGAGGCCGAGGGCAAGGCCCCGGAGGAATCGAAGGAAGAGGAGGGAGCGATGGACGGGACGATGAAGCCGCCGGAGGCCGGAGCGGAGACTGACGACGGAGCGGGAAAGTCCGATGGGCAGAGCTTGACGGACTCTCCCAAGCCGGACTCTCCCAAGCCGGATCGCGCGGCGGAGGCAAGGCCAATGACGGTCGAGCAGTACCTGCGCGCGGCCGGAAGGAACGGGCCGACGGCGGAGCTTCTGCGGGCCACTGGAGGGAAGAGAATCATGGCCTACGCCGAGTGGGACGGGGAGTACCTGACGCTCGGCAAAAGGCAAGTCTGGTAAGGACGAGGAGGGATAGGGAATGTCCGGAAAGGGAATAGGGCCGGCGGTATTCGAGACCGCCGGAAAGCGCAGCGAGCACTACCTGCCGGGCCCGTACTCGCGCAGCCTGGCCAAGGGCGGCGCGACGGGCGGGGTTTCGGCCAACAACGGCGCGATACTCGGCAGGGCAAGGGGCGGCGAGCCGCGCAAGCTGTTCGTCTTCACGAGCGCCGGGGAGGCGCGGGAGACGCTTTTGGGCGGCGAGCTTTTGGAGGCGGTCAGCCACGCCTTCGACGCGTCGCGGGACTACAGGCCGCAGAGGGTTATGGCGATGGTCGTCAACGGGAACTCGCAGGCGAAAAGCGCCATGTTTTCGGGCGACGAGGAAGTCCTGAGGCTTAAAACCTCGGCCTACGGGTCTCCGGCCAACGGCCTTTCGCGCAGGCTCTGCGCGGGGTCGAGGCCGGGGACGAAAAAACTGGAGCTGGCCTGCGGCGGCGAGCGGGAGACGCTGGACGGGATAGGCAGGAAGTCGCTGCGACTTCGGTATTCCGGCAATTCGCCCTTCGCCCGGATAAGCGTGTCAGGCGACGGGCTTTCGGTCGAGACCGAGGAGGGAACACGGGCCTTTTCCTTCGAGGACTTCCCGAACATAGGCTCCCTGGCATCGAGGCTGAACGACACGGGCGAATTCGCCGCCGAGGCGCTGGACAATCCTGAGGCGCCTTCCGCCGATCTCGATCTGGTCGAGGGCGCCAACGCGAAAAGCGCCGACGTAACGCTAGCAAGCGATTTCCGCGCGCTCGTGGAGGCCCTTGAAAGCAGCGGCTGGATAGGAAGGGGCAACGTGGAGATAGTCGCCGGGAACAGGATGCCGGACGACGACGACGATCCGGCGTTTTTCGAGGGGGCCTCCGCCGGCGGCTTCACGATGGGCGACTGGGGCGCGGCGCTGGCCGCGCTTGAGGCGGAGGACGTGCAGGTTATCTCGACCCACGCCACCGACGCCGCCGTCCACGCGCTTATAGGCGCCCACTGCGCGAACATGAGCAGCGTCGAGAACCGAAAGGAACGGACGGCGATTCTCGGCGGCCCCCTTGGGGAAACCGTGGACGAGGCCGTCCAGCGGGCGGCGGCGCTGGACAGCTCGCTCGTGTCGTACTGCCATCCGGGGATAATCGCGAAGTCCCCGCTTGACGGCGAGACCGAAAAGCTGCCGGCGTCGTACTTCGCCTGCAAGCTCCTTGGCATGGAATGCTCGATGGCCGTAAACGAGCCGCTGACATGGAAGACGGTCGGCGTCCTTGGCTTCGCGACGAAGCTGACGAGGGCGCAGATGGAAAAGCTTATCATGGGCGGCGTTCTTTGCGGCGGGCTTACCGACGACGGCCGGCTCGCGGTGATGCGCGCCATGACGACCTACAGGGGCAGGCAGCTTCAGCTTGCCGAGCGCTCGATGGTGCGCGAGGACCTGTACATGAACCGCGACCTGCGCATGAGGTACGGCATGGCCGTGGGGACTCCGGGCGTGGAACCCGGCGGGGACTCGGACGAGCAGACCCTGCGCGACGCCGCGCGCGACTGGAAGGGCGCGGGGCTTATAGTCCCGGACGACGAGGGAAACAACGTGTGGGACATAGAAACCAGGGCCGCCGGGGACGTCACGCTGATTTCCTTTCACCGCAATCTTACGACGCCGCGAAACTTCTTTTTTATCACGGCGTTCAACCACGTATACGAATCGGCGGCCACGGTCGCAATCTAAGGAGGGGAAAAAATGGCATTGCCAAACGTTACCGGGGCGATAATAGCCCTTGGCTACAACTGCCACGTTCGGGTGGGAACCAACGCCTCGGACGCGCAGCCCATAGCGCTGGTGGCCAGCTTTCGCGCGAGCGAGGACTTTCAGGCGCAGGAGGCCACGGTTATAGGCAACCTCGGCCCGGTGTCGATAGACCCGCAGGGCTACAACTGCTCTATCTCGCTGGACGGCTTCCTGCCGGCCAAACGGACGCTGGACGGGGCGATTCAGTACGCCGACGGCGGCAAGAAGGCGATCATGGACTACGTGCCCTCGCGCGCGCAGTACATGGAGTCAGGCTCCATGCCCAAGATCGCGTACCTCGATTTTTACAACAAGCGGGAGCGCAAGATTCTCGCGTCCTTCAAGGGCGCGCTTATAACCAGCAACGGCGTCAGCGTGGACGGCAACGCCTACGCCAAGAACAACGTCGAGATGCGCGCGCTCACGTGGGACAAGGACTAAAGGGAGGAAGGAGGAAACATGCAGGTAGTGGACAAAATAGAGCCGAGGGACGGCTCCGGGGAAATGGACGAGGAGCGCAGGGACGATCTTTTCACGTCGCTGATCATGGGAAAGGACGCCACCGAGGAGGCCAAAACGAGCAGGGGGGCCTTCACGGTGAAGTACCCCAAGCCAGCGGACATCCTGCGCATAGGCAGGCTGGCGGCTGCGCGCCGGAACCACAGGCCGCCGGAAAGCCTGGACGACGGCTCCGAGGCTATCAACGTCATGGCCTCCACGCTGGACGTTGTGGTGGTCAAAGGCCCGGCCTGGTTCGAGAGCGCCCGAAAGGCCGATCCCGAGTTCTCGTTTCTGAACCTGCCTTGTCGCGGACTCCTTGCGGAGCTCTACGGCAAGGCGCACTCCTTTCGCGAGGAGGTCGAGCGCCGCCTTGCGGAGGCCGGAGGGAACGGAGATAGGCCGGTACCTTCCCAGGAGGGCGCTGCTGACGCTGTGGACGGCGGGGCATTTGGGGGACTCTCCGGCCAGCGAGGGGATACGGGCGCTTGACGAGTGGCAGATGGGCCTTATCTACGAGACGGCCATGCGCTACCCGATAGAGGCCCTGCGCAGGGGCTTCGCCGAGCGCGAGAGATCGACGGCGGCCTTCGACGACGCGGACCTGATCGAGATGGGCTACTCGGGCGAGGAGATCGTCGCCATAAAGGGAAAGGGCTAGTGTTCCGGAATTTTCAAATAACGGTATGCAGGTTGAGGTAATTCCTTGCCTGGCAAGGAATTACCGAACGTTGCGATTTAGCGAACCGAATATTCCGGAACGCTAGAGCGCCGGGCGGCGGCCAGCGAGGAATCCTCGGATACTGCCGCCGCCGCGCCGGCCTGCCTAGAGGCAAAGGAGCAGGAATGAGTGAAGGGGAAAAAAGGACCGGCAGAAATGATCTTGCCGAGGTCCTGCGCAGGAAAGGCGTAAAAAGAAGGGCGCTAACGGAACGCGGCAACGTCGCGATGATTCAGGCGCTTACCGCGATGGAGGCCATAGGCTGCGACGTCGCGGAAATTCGCTACTCCGAAGGGAAGGTCGAAATCGTCGGATGCTTTCGCGACGACGCGGGCGACGAGGAATGAGGACTAAATTTAATGGAAGAAAGCAAGCCGGACAGCGGCGCCGGCGCGCCGGGATCGGAGCGCATGGCGCTCCCCTTGCAAACGGCGATGGAGATTCAGGACGCGCTTAGGCCGCTTGGGTTCGTGATCGAGAGGTTCGGAGAAGGCGGGGACGTGGAGGCGGGCTGCGTCGTCCTTTGCCTACGGCGAAGCTGGCCCGGACTTCCCTTCCACGATGCGATAAAGGCGGTTGTTTAGTTCGGGAATTCCCTCCGCCATCAAAAAAGCGCAAACATTTTTATAGGCGGATAGGAGCGGCTCCCGTAGCGACAGGTAGCCGTGATCGCCCATTTACAGGCAACCGGCGTCCGCTTTAGTAAGGGAGATCGCGATCTCAAGGGCCTTGGCCCTAACGTCCTTTTCATTCATGCCTAAATTCTCGGCATGGCCGGACGGGGGCGTTAGAAAAGCGGGCTGCGCCCGCAAGGGAGGAACGATATGACAACGCTGGGCTTTAAGATAGGGGTGGACGCGTCGCAGGCGCTTTCCGGCTTTTCGAGCATGGAAGGGGCCATCGACAAGGTAAGCGCGGCCATCGTCGAGATGGAACGGCGCGGCGGCGACCCGGCCAAGCTGATACGCGAGCGCGAGGCGCTTCAGGGCATAGCCACGGGCCGGCACAAGGACGGCCTGCGCGACGCGGCGGCCGGCCTGGACGCGCGCATAGCCAAGGAAACCGACCCGAAGAAAGAGGGCGAGCTGCGCTTCGCCAAGGAGCACGTCCAGAACGCCTCGCTCTCGATGGACAAGGCCCGGTCGAACATCCTTCGCGATCCGGGCTTCATGCGCATCCTGGAAAAAAGATCGAACGGCGAGACGCTTTCCGGCCGCGAGGAAAAGAAATACGAGCAGACCGTCGATCTGCTGGCCGCCCTTGACAGAAATACCGAGGCCCTTATCGAGGCCACGGCCAAGGGCGACGTGGCCGAAATAAGCCAAAGCGCCGCGACGGTAAGCCGAGGGGCTGCGGACTTCGCCAAGGGCGCCAAGGCGCAGGACGGCCCGCTGGGAAAGGCGCTGGGGCCCCTTACCAAGGCGCTGGGGCCGCTGGCCGCGCTGGGAATGCTGGGCAAGGCAGCCAACACCGCCGCCGCGCTGTACTCCACGCACGTGGCCTCGCTGGATCGCTCCGCCATAGTGTCTCGCTACGGCTCCGGCGACGCGCGCGGCGGGCAGATAGCCGAGATGCAAAGGGAGGCCGACCTTCGCAGCGGCACGGCGGACGCCTGGCTTCGCCTGCTTCCCTTTTTCGGCGGCGCCATATCCCAGGCGGTACGGGCGCGCCATCAGGCCGGCATCAACGTCGCGCTTACGGACGCGGCCTACGCCGAGAACTGGGAAAAGCTCGCGCCTAACGCCATGCGCCTGGCCGCGCTTCAGGGCGATCCTTCCGACCCCAGGGGCGCCCACGCGCGCGCCGCCGCCGCCGCCCAGGAGTGGGGCTTTAACGGCGAGGAGGGCATGGCCGCCATGAGCGAGGCCGCCCGCGCCGGGATGGACGCGGCCACGGCGGAAGTGCTGGCCGGCCGCGTCTTCAGCTACGAGCGCGCCACCGGAGCGGAACGGGGCGAGCTTTCCTCGATAGCCTACCTTTCCCAGCGGCATGGAATGGGGGACGCGCTGGGCGCCGGCTGGGCCGGCCTTGGCGCCTCGAACATGGCCGCCGGGCAGATGGGCGAGTTCCTGCGCGGGATGCAGCGCGTGATGGAGGACGGCATAGCGCGGGGCTTTTCCCGCAGCGCCGAGGACGCGGCGCGCTCCATGTCCACCCTTTCCATAATGGCCGGCGACTCCTCGCTTTGGAAGGGCGATGCCGGCGCGCAAAGGCTGGCTCGCATGAACGAGGGGATAGCCGGCGCCACCTCGCTTCAGTCATCCTCCGACGTGCTCATGTACCGCGCGGCGCGCCAGATACTCGGCGACGGCGCGAACATCGTGGACGTGATGAAGCTGATCGAGCAGGGCTTCAGCGGCGAGCACGGGGCGCAGCTATTGGACAACTTCATGGCGCTGGCCAATATCGCCGAGGGCGGCGAGAGGCTGGGCGTGATTCACCGCATTATGGACGCCTTCGGCTTCAACTACACCGAGGCCGACACCTTTCACAAGGGAGGCAGCGTCCTTACGGCGCAGTCCCTCGCGGACTCCCGCATGTCCGATGCCGCCGGGACGCTTCCCACGGCGGCCAGCGTGGAGCTTGAGGCGGCGAAGCTGAACGTCGAGACGGCCAACATCTACGTGCAGATGGGCCAGGTAAAGTTCGACGAGTTCATGCCGAGCCTGCGGGAGACGCCGCAGGGGGCCTGGGCTGAATGGGACGAGATGCTTCACGGGGCGGAGCGCGAGGCGATGGCCGCCGACGCAGCGCTCGTGGCCAGCGTGGAGGGGCTGACGAACCTGCCGCCCTCGGTTGCCGGCCTCGACGCTTCCGTGGCTTCCAGCGCCAACAGAGCGGCCATGGACATGGCCCTGGATCGCGCTTTCGACCGTGACGACGAGGCGGCGATGGCGAATCGCAGGATCATAGAGCAGGCTTTCGCGAATCAAATGATGCCCTCTCCAATGACAAGCCAGAATTATTTGGTCGACAGATCGGAGTCGCGCAGCGAGGCCGCGAATCTGCTGGCATGGTTCACGCCGGCGGAGCTCGCGGAACTGAACGCGAGCGGCAGGATGAGCGACGTGGCCGCCGCTGGGCACGAGCAAGCAATGCTCGCCGTGCTTCGCCAGCTTGTCGAGGAGGTTCGGCTTAGCAGAAACATGGAAGTGGAATTCGTTGAATAGTGCGGGCTAGACAACCCTCTTCCCGTGCGCCATAATAAACGTAGCCAAAGGAGGCTGGAAATGAGAAACAACGCGGAAATTAGAAAACGGATGGAAACCTACAGGAAGGTTTTGCTTGCGCTTAATTGGGTTTGCCCTGGAATTTTGCTTATCGCCATAATTTCGCTGCCGGGCATTGAAGGCGGTTTTTTATTTGGTCTCGTTCTAATTATACTGTTGCTGGCAATCATTGGGCACTTTCTAATTAATGTCAGTCTAGCGATCCCTTTTATTTTGTTGAATAATGGCGATACTCTTGAGTATCTAAGAGAGGAAATGGGAGAGTTGATTGCCGGCGCCCAAAAAGCTTCCGATGAATGACTCCAATGCGAATAAGGTTTATCAGATAGCTCTGTTTGGCGTTAAGGAGACTCTTAAATGAAACGCATGTCCCTCGCCCTCATCCTTTCCCTTGCTTTCGCGCTAGCCGCCTGCTCCGGCCACTCGCGGGATGATTACTATGGGGCGTGGCTCCTTGAGGCGGAAGGAATGGCTCTTGTCGCGGAGATTTCGGCGGATGCGCTGTCTTTCGATTTTTTCAGCGACGATTTTAATTGGAGCGATACCTACGAGGTCTGGGCCTGGGGCGAGCTTCAAAACGAAGACCCCGTTACCCGCGACGACTTTCCGCGCGGTTTCGCTCTGGCCACCCGCAAGGGCCTGGAAACGGACGAGGCGCGCTTCTTCCTAAGCCGCGACGGGCAAAGGCTGCTTTCAGTGGAGGGGACGCTGAGGCAGGTTTACGACAGGCTTGCGCCGGCCAGCTCGATAACGCGGGAGGATTTCTACGGCGATTGGTTCATAGAGGCAGATGGAACTCACTTTAGGATGGCCATTACCCGCGATGAGTATAAATATTCAAGGGAAGATTTTCGGACTGGCGAATTTGTGGATATGTTCAGCCTCTATATCGCGCAATTGGAAAGGAAATATAATATTGATCCCAATACTAGAGGCGATTATCCTTATGGCTTTACCGCCACGGGGACTTATTCCCAAGGGGCTTATTCCCAAGATGGCAGTTCCTCAGCTGGCAGTCTTGGTACTGTGACGATTTATATGCATAGAGACAAGAACAGCCTTTGGGGTCACGGCGAAAACCGCGAAGATACGAGCGCAATCTACGCCAGGCGCTGAGCCTTGCCTTCCTACTCCTCATCCCGCAAAAACTCGATGGCCCTTTCTGTCAACTCCGCTTTCATCCGCGGGCGGTTTTTCAGATAGGGGCTCGCGTTGAAAACCTCGTGAATCTCGTCCTCCTCGTCGAATTCGTAGGTCATAAAGTATTCCTGCATCCGCTCCTCTTCCAGATCGGGAAAATCGTGCAGGTCATCCAGTTTGACCACCCAAAATCCGTCCACGCCAAGGGAATTGCGTATTTGCTGTTCTCGTTTTCTGCCGCTCTTTTCCGTGGACATTATTTCGCCTATTTTAGTTTTTTTCTCGGGCGAAAGGCCGTCCATAATTTCCATCTGCGCCTCGGAAAAGCTGTAGCCTCCGAAAACGCTCAGATTCCGCTGCACCGCAGGAGTGCATTCGGCGACTTTTTGCCGGACGTGTTTTTCCGCGCGTTCCCTCTTTTCCTCCGCTGTCATTTCGGGCATCGTCGAGTTCATTTTGAACGTGAGGGAAAGACCGTCGGCAAACCGCTTTTCCGTGACGTTCTCCTTCGCTTCCATTCCTTCTTCATCGATATATACGTCATATATCTGAACGCCGTCGATTACCAGCGGTTTCAGGCGCTTCGCGTATTGGAAGGTCTCCGGATCGCGCGGGTCGAAAAGCCCGTCCAGTATGCCGCTGTCAATCTCTTCCTCTTTTTCAATGCGCCGCCGCTTGGCTTGCTCCAGGTCTGCTATATTGTCAAGCAGGTTTTTGATGGCCTCGATTTTTTTCTCGGCGGCGATTGTCTCGCAGCTTTCTTCGAGAACCTCAAACATCGCTCGCGCTAGTCCTACCACGTCCTTTTCCGTATTCACCCGGCCCGTTTCCTCGTTCCTCAGTTCCTTGCCATTCCAGATCATCCCTCGCTTAGACGATGCGAAGTTCCATGTGTCCATGTCAAGAATATTAAATTGCTCCCGATCATACTCACCGATGGTTTTTTGGATTTGCTTCAAATTTTTGCTCATTTCATTGGCAAGAAGTATCATTGCGTCGTTGGCGCTCACGCCATTAGCGAATTTCTCCAATAGAAAGGAAACGCAAGTGCTCTGCTCAAATCCCATCAATTGCAAGGTCTTTGCATTTTTGACAAAGTCTAATTTGAGCGCTTGAAAAATCTCCGTGATTATCTGCAGCATCTCTTTTTCCGTAAGGGCTTTTCCCGTATCACTGTTTGCGAAAACGGCATCGTTTCCCCATTTTAGTGGCTCAAAAGGCGATGCGTAATCCCAAGTTCCCACGTTCAATATGTCAAATTTAGGTGTATTTTCAGCCTTTTTCTTTTTTAGGAAACCAAACATATAGCTATTATCGGCCTGCTGCTGGCATAGTTAAGGTTTCACTGGCGGCTTGACTAGCGGGCGGAGGGGGAATAAGGGCCAGGGGCCGATTGAAAAGCAAAAAAAACATGCCATCATTGCTGGATATGATAAAGGAAAATTTCGATTACTACGTGGCAAACCAAAGCGAGATCGTGGGGAATCGCCTTGGGGAGTTCGTCGTGATAAAGGATCGTTCCGTGGCCGGCTACTTCGCCGAGGAAGCCGCCGCGTTCGATTCAGTGAAAGGAAGCGAGCTTGAAACCTTTATCGTGAAAAAGTGCCAGGCTCCGGGAACGGACGTGGTTACTTTCCACAACAGACAGGTGGCCTTCGCGTGAATCCGCAATGCGTTTGCCGTGGATGCCTCCGCGTACAGGTTGAAGCCTAGCCGCATAAGGCCCAAAGATGAAAACCCCTTCAACGGCCAGTAGCGCTCTGTCGGCATCTAAGCCAATGCCAGGGCGGGGGACAAAAAATTGACCGTATCGTCTTCAGGCAGTATCTGCTGAATGATGTAATTCCCGTTGCCGTAGGCGGGCGCGGCGGCCTCCAGCGCCGCCTCGAAGGTATCATGCAGGGCCTTCAGCTCCATCCCGGAAATAACGACGTATTTCCGCCTGTAAAGCGAGTTTTCGGCCCAGCTATCGAGGTTCTCATTGAAAAAGGCGATGTCCTTTTTCTGTTTTTCCGTCCAAAAATCGCCCATAATCGTCTCCCCGAAACATCGCTTGAGCGCCATGCCGTCAAGTCGCGGGCTAACGCGCCCGTTGTCAGCGCCCTCATTATACAGTACGCTCGGCGAAGAGGGTAAGCCTCCGGAATTTGCAATACTGGCCGAAAGAAGGGCCCATATCAAACGCGCGAGCGTCCCTTCGAGTAGGCCGCTTTTCCCGCCCTGATTCGGTTGACGGAACGCGCCGGGCTCCGCGTTTTAGGAACCCTAAAATGACGTTTGCATCGGGGATTTTGGCCATCGCGGCCTTTTAGGCGCCGGCAGCGTTTTCGGCTTCCGGCCCGCCCGTCGCGACGATGAACGCCTTGCGGAAGTCGTCCATTATCGCCCGGCCGTCCGACGCGAGCGCGTCCCTATCCGCGTCCTCCCCCGCCGGGAGCAGCCTGCGCGGGCTTAGCGCGCCCCAAAAGTCCATGCCGCACCCGACGCTTTCGAGCGCGGACGGCCTTTCGAAGGGATAATAGGTCATGCGGAAGGCTCGGCTTCCCGAATAAAGGCCCGTATCTTCCCCTCCCAAAACGGATCGATGTTAAGGAAGCGCGCGGCGGCGAGCTTTTCCTTGTTTTGGCCGCTTGCGCGCGCCGCCCCGCCGAAGCACTCCTCCAAAAAGCCCGCTCCATAGACCTTCGTTCCGGCAAAGTCTATCGCGGCCCGGACGCCGGGCCTGATTCCGCGCAGCCAGGGAACAAGATGCTCGTCGCGGAACTCTTCCCCGGAAGTGCCGCCAAGCCTTTTATAGCGCGGCCCCTGGTATCGGAACTTTTCCGAAACGCCGCAAATCGCAAGAGTTTTTTCCATTGCGTCTATCCTAAAACGCGATCCGCCGGGGAAGCCGGCTCAAACTGCCACCTCCTTCCCGACGCGAAAAAGATGTTGCAGACGCCGCCGTCCCAAAGCTCCCGGCCCATAT